>JBQTJP010000073.1:0-4810 GCA_052386995.1 Armatimonadota bacterium | reverse complement strand
GGGGGAGCATGGTGCGGTTCTCGTCGGGCGCCGGCTGTGGGCGGTCGAGCACGACGAAAATCTCCATGCCGGAGTACCGGCCGTGCAGCGCATCATGCTCCAGGGCCAGCCGATCCCAGACCATCTCACAGGTCTGGGGGGCTTCGTCATCGAGCAGGTCGGCGATGACGGACTCGCCCGTCGCGGTGAACGTCAAACGGATGTGGCGGCGTATGGTCGTCACGTCATCATTCCCAGAGGACGGTGCCATTGCGGCGGGGGTCTGCGATCCCGGTCATCACGTCGGGCGCTGCGCCCAGGTGTATCGTCTGGAGCGCACCAAAGCGCGGGCGACGCTGCACCTGGTGGCCGCGTGCGCTCAACCCTTCGGCGAGCGTCTCGTTTCCTTCTTCGATCGTGACGGGCTCCGCGGTTTCGAGATGGAAGCGCGTGCTCGACACCGCGGCTTCCGCCGGTTCGCCGAGGTCGAGCAGCCGCACCAGCGCGTTGAGAAGCGTGCTGACAATGGTGCGGCCCCCGGCGGCGCCCAGAGCCAGCAGTGGTCGCCGGTCACGGATCACGAGCACCGGCGACATGTTGTGCAGCGGGCGCTTCCGCGGCCCGATAGAGTTGGGACGGCCGGGCCTGGGATCGAATCGGGAGATTCCATGGCCGAGCACGAGACCGGTGCCGGGGACCGCGAGCAGGCTGCCAAAACTGCCTCCAAGGGTGATCGTCACCGACACGACGTTTCCCTGCCGGTCGGCGGTGCAGAGATGCGCCGTGCCCGTGAGCAGTGGGTCCGGCGCGATGATGGCCCCGCGCTGCGGCGACCGCAGTCCGGCGCGGACATCGTCCTGGAGGGCCCGGACCCGCGCCGCGCTCAACTCCGCGGGTTGATCGATGGCCACCACTTCGGGGTCACCGTATCTGGTGAGCCGCTCTCGCCAGCAGACTTTGGACACTTCCACCAGCAGGTGGATGAGATCGGCGTCAGTGCTTGCCCGCGGCGCATCCGCGCGCCGCGGCGCATCAAGGCCGTCGAGCACCCGCAGCATCTGGAGGACGCTCAGGCCTCCCGCGGGTAAAGGCGGCGTGCAGATCGTGTGGCCGCGGTATTCAGCCGATACCGGCGCGACTTCCTGCGCCGTGTAGCCGGCGAGGTCTTCCAGCGTCAGGCTGCCGCCTGCCCGGCGGACCGTATCCACGATGGCACGCGCGGTCGCGCCACTGTAAAATTCTTCGGCTCCGCGGTTGGCGATGGATTCGAGCGTGTCGGCCAGCTCCGGATTGCTCAGGGCCTCGCCTGGCCGCGGGGGCCGCCCGTTGAGGGAAAACAGCCGGAGGGTGTCCGGGTAGCGTTCGCCATTTGGGACAAGGGTCTCCGTGATTTTCTGCACTGTCCACACGTCGACGGGAAAGCCGTGCCGCGCGGCAGCGATGGCCGGCCGCATCACGACATCGAGTGAGAGTTTTCCATAGCGGCTCTGCACGAGCGTGAGGCCCGCGACGATCCCCGGCACATCGACGGCACGCCCGCCGAAGGCGTTGGCCGCCAGGGGCACGGTGAAGCCGCCACGTCCATCGTCGCGTACGGCAAACATGCCGTCGTCAGCCGCAGCCGGGGCTCTTGACGTGAAATCCACGGCGACCGGCTCGTCGCGCTTCGACAGCCAGGCGATCAGGTCGCCGCCGTAGCCCGCCGGGCTGGTGCTCGCCGGCGCCACCACGGTCAGCGCGAACGCCGTGGCCACGGCGGCATCCACGGCGTTGCCGCCGGCTTCCAGGATGTGCAGCCCGGCCGCTGATGCGGTGGGGTGGGGCGCCGCCACCATGCCGAGAGAGACGCGCGCGGACATGTCCTTGATTTCCTCCGGCTTGCGCGGTGGGTCTTTGTCTGACAACATAAGTTCGACCCGATACCGTGTCAACGATTCCCGCCCCAATCACGCCGTCGATCACATGACCGCCGAGGATCTGAAACGGCGCCTGCGCGGCGTGCTCGCATTCACTCCCACCCCGCTTACGCCAGACGATCGGCTCGACGTGGATGGACTCGCCGCGCACGTCGACTTCCTGGTGCGCAGTGGTGCGCACGCGGTCGTCGTCTGCGGCGGAGTAGGAGAGTTCTTTTCCCTGAGCCTCGATGAATACCGCGCCGCCATCCAGACGACGGTCGGGGCTGCGCGCGGCCGCGCGCCCGTGGTTGCCGGCATCGGGCACAGCACGCGGACGGCGTGCGAGCTCGCCCGGTACGCCGAGTCGGTCGGCGCGGATGGCCTGATGATCAACCCACCGTACTTCGTCGAGCCGTCGGAAGAGGGCACCGTCCGCCATTACCAGGCGCTCGCCGGCGCCACGCGTCTGGGGATGATCGTGTACAGCACAAAGGGCGCCGTGGCCACCCCCACGCTCATGGGCCGCCTCGCGGAGATCGACACGGTTGTGGCGCTGAAGGACGAGGTCGGCGACATCAAGATGTTCCTCGAGACGGTCGAGAAGTTGGGCGGGCGCATGGCCTGGATCAACGGCATGGCAGAAATGCTCGCGGGGCCCTACTTCGCCGCCGGCGCCCGAGCCTTCACCTCGGGGCTGGTGAACTTCGCGCCGGCCATTTCGCTCGCGGTCTGGGCCGCGGGCATCGCGGGCCGCTGGGGAGAAGTGCACGCGCTGATCGCGGACAAAGTCAGGCCGCTGGCCGCGCTGCGGGAGCGCCGCAGGGGCTATGCGATCACCGTCGTCAAGGAGGCGATGAACATGCTCGGCCTGCCGGGCGGCGCCGTCCGCCTGCCGCTCGTGCCGCTCGCACCGGAGGACCACGAAGACCTCCGTACCACCCTGAGGCATCTGGGCCTGCTGCGGGAGGGAATGCCGTGATCGTCGACTGTCACACCCATATCATGTGGTATCCCGATCACGTGGGGGAGCGCTTCGCCCAGGAAGCATTGGCGTCCAAGCTCGTGAAGCTGAAGCACTCGGGGGGCGAGGCGTATGCCGCCACGCTCGATCTGCACTCGTACGACTCGAGACCGGAAGACCACTGGAAGGCCGCTGAACCCGCCGACAAGGTCGTGGTCTTCGGTTTTCAAGCCAAAGCCGTGGGCGTGTGGGTGCCCAACGAGCTGGTGGCGGACTACGTCCGGCAGCATCCCGACAAGCTCGTCGGCTGGGCATCGGTCGATCCCAACGAGCGTGAGTGCATCGAGCAGCTGGAGCACGCGGTCACACATCTCGGGTTGCGCGGGTTGAAACTCGGCCCGACCTATCAGCACTTCGACCCGCAAGATCGCCGCCACTGGCCGCTCTTCAAGAAGTGTCAGGACCTCGGCCTGCCGATCATGTGGCATCAAGGCACGACCTTTCCCAGCCGGGCGCGGTTGAACTGGGCGCTGCCGCTTCAACTGGAAGACATCGCGATGGAGTTCCCCGAGCTGAGGATGATCATCGCGCACCTCGGGCATCCCTGGGAGGAAGACATGGTGGCGCTCATCCGCAAGTGCCCCAACGTCTACACGGATATCAGCGCCGTGCACTACCGGCCGTGGCGGTACTGGCAGGCGATGGTGACCGCGATGGAGTACGGCGTCGATCACAAGATACTGCTGGCATCGGATTTTCCATCGGGCACGATCACGAACGTGATCAACGGTCTCCGCAACGTGAACGCGCCCGTGGAAGGGACCCGGCTGCCCAAGATTCCGACCGAGGTGCAGGATCGGATCATCTCCGAGAACTGGAAGGCGTTCTTTCCGGAGTGGGCCTGAGGCGGAAACCCATCTGGGCGAAGTGTTCGTCGAACGCGAAGGCGTCGGTGAGACCCAGGTCCCGCATGATGACGAAGCTCGTGCAGTCTGTGAAAGAGACCTCCTTGTCGTGGTGACGTGCAAACAGGGCCCAGGCCCCCTCACGCACCTGAGCCGAGACCTCCGCGAGTTCCAGCACCCTGCTCTTCAGGAGAAAGTCCCCCAGCGTCACGGCCGCGCTGTGGCCCGCGCGGGCCCTGGTGAGGGTGACGGCTTCGGCGAATACGTAGTCGGACGTGACCAGCCGGGTTGGTTGACGGCGCAGGTCGTTCCAGACCCGAACGGCTCGGGCATGCGCGTCATCTCGTCGATCGTACAGCGCGAACCAGGCGGATGTATCAACGAAGATCCTCACCGGCGCTTACGCTTTCGACTCGGAGTCTTGGAACGCGATCGCGGGGTTGTGCTCCAGCCGTACAGATACACGTCATGCCTGGACGCGATGTCGGTCGGAGCCCCGGGGGGCGTGGCAATCGCGTGACTGGGGAGATTCCAAATCGGGTCGTCCGGAATTGATTCGACCTCTGCGGCCTCCAGGTAGCGCTCGACCGCTTCGCGGACCTGGGTGGCCATCGACTTCCTGAGAATCCGCCCCCGGCTTTTCAGGCGCTGGTGCATCGCCTCGGGTAGATAGATCTGCGTCCGTACTGCCATGACGGTCTCCTCCGCGCGGCCGGCTGCTGTATATACAGCATACATCTGATGGGTCCCACGCGCAACCGAGAGAGCCCGCCCGTGTGGGCAGGGGGCGTAATCGGTCGCGCCGAAAGCCCGCGAGATGGACGTCGCCACCGCGGTCGCGCCGATGGCCCGGCGTGTGTGCGCCAACGTCGAGCGGGTGATCGTCGGCAAACCCGGGGTCATCGAGCAAGCCCTCGTGGCGATCCTTTGCGAAGGGCATGTCCTGATCGAAGATGTCCCCGGCATCGGCAAGACCATGCTCGCCAAGTCACTGGCGCGGTCGCTGGGCTGCACTTTTCGGCGCATCCAGTGCACACCCGACCTGCTGCCCTCGGATATCACGGGCC
>JBQTJP010000072.1:0-8655 GCA_052386995.1 Armatimonadota bacterium | reverse complement strand
CGCTGCTGGGTGGATTTGCGCAGAGTCGCATCCTCGACCAACATGGCCAGCGCATCCTCGACCGCAACTTCGCGCCGGGCTTTCGCGTGCGGCTCCACCAAAAGGATCTAGGCATCGCGCTCGCGGCCGGCAAGGCCTACGCTGTCCCGTTGTTTGCGACCGCGCTAGTGCATGAAGCGATGGGCTCGCTCATCGCGCAGGGGCACGCCGATCTCGACCACTCGGCCCT
Organism: Armatimonadota bacterium; assembly: GCA_052386995.1. Lineage (GTDB taxonomy): Bacteria > Sysuimicrobiota > Sysuimicrobiia > Sysuimicrobiales > Humicultoraceae > JBQTJP01. Next base: position 8,426 of record JBQTJP010000072.1, on the reverse strand, counting down.
GGCCCGGTTCGTGGAGTCTCTGGCTGGACTGGATGGGAGAGGCTGATGCGAGAAGCGCGCTGCCGCGTAGGCAATCTTCGTCACGCAGGCCCCCACGCGTCAGCGGGGCGAAGAGTCGCACGAAGCCGACGAGGTATAGGAAGAGTGAAATCGGCAAGACCAGATTATACAACAGCGCTTTTAAGGTTGATATTCAGGATTGAAGGACTCGCTAAAGTGGATCAGGGATCGAGATAGGTTAGACGGAAACGCGCTTCGCGGACGTCGAAGGCTCAGGGACAGGCAGGCCCTCAGCCTTCATGACTTCAATATGGGAGCGCAACGCTTCACGCATGTTGGCTTCAACTTCCTCCAGGGTGGCGCCTGTGGCAATGCAACCGGGGACATCGGGGGAGTAGGCCGCGAAGTTGTGCTCCGCTCGTTCAATCACGATCAGGTATTCTGCCAAGGGTCCACCTCAAGGCCTGCCTGTTTGAAGATACTCTTCAGTGTGCCTATGGGCAAGTCGTCGCCGGGCTTTCCGGCGATCGTCACCAGGCCCGGTTTGATCGGGTGTTTGTAGTGTCTATGACTGCCTTTGATTCTGATGAGGATCCATCCGTCATGCGCGACCAAGCGAATCAATTCCCTGACTTTCACGCCGCACACTCTCCGTGGCAGCGCGTTCTGGCACCTCGGCTACACGCGCCAGCGTATGCCTCTATCTACATTCATCGGCATCGGGACGCAGAATTTGCAGAACGGGGGCAGAGATGAGCCATGGTGCGGCAGATGCCGTCCCCGTTACTTTAGCGGGAGAATGAGCGTCGGAGACGATCGAGGCGCGAGCGGACCGCGCTCTCGAAAGCAGCGGCCTGCGGGTGATTATTGGTGAAGAGCCACTCGATGAGGCCGAGAGCCTCTTCGAGGTACGCAGCGGCCCTGCCGCGGTGCTTGATCCGCCACTGATAGACTTTTGCCGTCTCGATCAACGCCCGCACGCGCCACACGCCTCGACCGCCGACGTCGCGCTCCCACAGCGCGAGCAGCTCCTCCCAGCGCGCGGCGCGGCGGAGCAGCCGGGCCAGCCGTGTGGCGATCCGCCAGCGTACTGCGGGGTCGTCCTCGACGCGCAGCGCCCTCCGTAAGGCGTCCTCCGCGCCGTCCTCGTCGGAGGCCTGCAGCCGCAGCACACCCAGGCCTTCCCAATCCACCGGCGCCGGTGGATCCTCGCCGTCCTCGATCCAGCGCCGCACGCGGCGGCGGAGGTGAAGCAGACAGGCGACGTCCTGCCGGTTGTGCGCGAAGATCGGGTCGAGCAGGCCCCCGTCGCCCGTGCGCAGATACTCCAGATAGATTCCTGGTATCTCGGACGATTCGATGTCGTTGCCACGCTCGATGTCCAGCGCGTGCCGCTCGATGACCGACAGCCGATACGTGCCGAGCGGCCGGTACCAGAGGCGCCGCGCCGCGCTCATCAGATCGTAGTGGAGTGCGGGCGGGTCCAGCCGCATCCTGCACATGATGAATCGCGCTTCCAAGATGGGCCAATCGAAGCGACGGCCGTTGAATGTGACCAGCACCTGGGCGTTGGTCAGGTGATCGCGGAGGGTCTCGAGCATGTCCACTTCGCCCGACAGCCGGCGCAGAAAGTACTGCTCGGTAATGACTTCGCCGTCCTTGACGCTGGCGAGACCGATGAGAAAGGGAATCGTGCCTGTGCCGCCGGCTAGACCCGTGGTCTCCGTATCGAGGTAAAGAGCGCCGGCATCCGCTGGATGCGGCCCCGCACGGCCGAAGATCTCGCGGACGGTGCGTTTGCTGCGACGCACCTCGAACGCAGGGCCGTCGTGACCGCGCGGCGGCGCGGCTCTCGGGCGCCCGAGTACGCCGAGCGCCGCCAGCCTATCGCGCAGCGCCGGGTACGAGTCGGGCATCCAGAATCTCCAGTGCGCGTGCTTTGCCGGCACTGCCGACCTCGAGGACCGGGCCCACGCAGGACGGGCACCCGCCTTCGCACGGACAGGCTGCGATGAGATCTCGCGCCGCCGTCAATAGCTGAGCGTGCATGCGGAAGAGCCGCTCGCCGAAGCCGACGCCGCCGGGGATCGTCTCGTATAGAAAGATTGTCGGCCGCCCCGTGTGGGGAGACTGGATCTCATACGTGCGGCCGAGGTCGCGCGGATCGCACATCAGGAACAAAGCCGCGACGTGCTCGAGCGCATGCGAGAGCCCGATGAGAAGCCCCTGTATCTCCTCTCGCGGGATGCGCAGCTCCGGCAGCGTCATCCAGTACGCCGACGTGTGCAACGTTGACTCAGGCAGGTGAATCGGCCCCCAACCGACGTTCTCGTGCCTCCCAAGCGTGAGCTTCTTGAAGATCGTGGGCCTGTAGGTCACCATCACTTCGCCGTGAGCCGGGGGCGGCGCGCTCGTCCCGGACGCGAACTCTTGCAGCACCCGGATATCCACCGCGATCTCGGCCGTCGTGTAGTAGTCCACGTCCACACGGTGGACGTAGGCCTTCCGTTCCTCCCATGCGAGCCGGTCGACGTGGTACTGCTGGCCGAGATGCATGTAGATCGCATCTTCATGGACAAGCCCCGGCGCGCTGGCCAGATCGACCTCGCCGACCACGCGTGGCGTCGCCTCGGTCGTGTCGATGATGACCACGTTCTCCGTCGATGCGCTGCGCAGCGAGACATCCTGGGCCGGGTACGCGTCGGCGACGTAGTGCCAGCGATCCCCGTCGTGGTGCACGATCCGCTGGCTCTCCAAATAGTCGAGTACCTCCGGCAACGTACTGGGGCCGAACCGCTCGGCGTCATTGATTGGCAGTTCGAACGCCGCGCAGCGCACGTGGCTCGTCAGGACATAGAGGTTGTCGGGGTTTACTAGGCCGGCCTCGGGGGATTGTCCGAAAAAGTATTCGGGATGCCGCACGATGTACTGGTCGAGCGGATTGCTCGTCGCGACGAGAATGGCCGCAGCCAAATCCTGGGTGCGACCCGCGCGGCCGGCCTGCTGCCAGGTTGACGCGATCGTGCCAGGATAGCCGACGAGCAGCGCGGCCTGCAAACGCCCGATGTCGATCCCAAGCTCCAGAGCGTTAGTCGCCGCGACGGCCAGCACATCGCCCTCACGCAAGCCGCGCTCGATCTCGCGGCGCTCCGACGGCAGATACCCCGCGCGGTAGCCCGCGATGCGCTCGGGCGCGATCTGGTTCATGACGGCGGCGGTCTTGAAGCCGGTCGTGAGGAGCTCCGCGGTGCGGCGGCTCCGCGCAAACGCAATGAGCGGGATGCGGTTGCGGATGAACTCCTCGGCCAGATGCTCCGCTTCGAGGATCGCGTCGCGGCGGATGCCCAGCTCGCGGTTGATCACCGGCGGATTGTAGAAGGCGATGACCTTGGGTCCGGATGGAGCGCCGTTGGAGTCGATCAGGGTGACCTCGTCTTCGAGGAGCCGCTCGGCGAGCTCTTTGGGATTCCCGATCGTTGCCGACGCGCAGATGACTTGCGGATGGCTTCCGTAGAATGCGCAGATGCGGCGCAGCCGTCGGAAGACGTTGGCCACGTGGCTACCGAAGAGGCCCCTGTAGGTGTGCAGTTCGTCGACCACGATGTAGCGCAGGTTCTCAAAGAGGCGGAGCCACTTCGTGTGATGGGGCAGAATGGCCGCGTGGAGCATGTCCGGGTTGGTCACAACAATGTGCCCCGCTGCCCGGATGGCCCGCCGCGCCGCGCCGGGCGTATCGCCGTCGTACGTATAGGCTTTGATGTCGGCCTCCAGCGCGCGGATCAGCGTCTGCATTTCGTCCACCTGATCCATGGAGAGCGCCTTGGTGGGAAACAGGTAGAGGGCGCGGGCTTCGGGCTCTGCCAGCAAGGTATTCAAGACCGGCAGGTTGTAACACAGAGTCTTGCCCGATGCCGTAGGCGTGACGACGACCAGATGGCGTCCTGCCTGGGCGACTTCGAACGCTTCGGCCTGGTGGCTGTAAAGCGACTCGATGCCTGCAACGCGCAGGGCGGCAACGAGCCGGGGATTCACGTCGGCCGGAATTGAGGCGAACACTCCGGGGCGCGCCGGGATCTCGTGCCAGGCGGTAAAGTTCCGGCCTGTCGGCGGAGTGCGAATCGCGGAGAGAATCTGCTCGAGCGTCATGGTCCGACGAAAGCGAACACAAGTTCGACAGTCGACGGGGCGGACTCCTGCTTTTACGCGCAGCGAGGATACCTGCGATTAGTGCGCGATTACTGGAATGGACGGTCGGCCAGGGGGGGTGTTGCGGCTGGCTTACGGTTCTGAGGCCTTGATCAGGCCCCAAATTACCAGACCCAGGAACGCGACACCGGCCAGCGGTCCCCATGCGCTGATTTCAGCGAGGGCACGGAGCGCCAGGATCCAGCCAATGATCAGGCCCGCCAGGCTCACCAACAACAGGTTGAGTGTCGCAGTCATATCGGCACCAGATACGGCCACTCTATAGCGGTATGCCCGTGCCGAAGAGGGATTAGACCTGTTGGAGCCCTGATTCGGAGTCTGGATGACTATCTACGCCCCATGATCCAGGCGGCGATGTCTTCGACCACCTCCCGGGTGACATGGCCGATGCGTGCGTACTCCAGAGGCGTGCTTTTGCCTTCGCCGGCCATGAACGCGTGATTGAGCGACGGGTAGAGCTTAAACGTCACATTCGGGCGCGACCCGAGTTGCCGTCGCCAGCCTTCGTAATCTTCCAAGGTCACTTGATAGTCCCGTGCCCCCTGGAGGATGAGCATGGGGCGGTTCTGTTCGAGAGCCACAACCGCCGGATTGTAGCCACGAAGGTCCAACCAGTATGACGCAGGGGTCCCAAGCGGGAGCTCCGTTCGGGGGGTCGCAGGAGTGAGGTTAGGATCCTTCACTCGGGCCACCTGCCGCCTGAGCTCATCGATCTGCCGCTGCGCGTCAGACGAGATCGGACCGTCAAGCGACGCGAGATAGATCGTCTGAGCGAGGATCGCGTCTTCCATCGGTGTGGTGGCGCCGGCCAGAATGACAAACCCGGCGGTCCCCGGATCGCGCTGGCCAATTCGTGGCGCCATCATCCCGCCCAGGCTGTGGCCGAGCACGAAGATGCGTCTGGCATCGATCCCCGCGATCCCGCGCAGCACCGCGACCGCGGCGACCGCATCGTCCACGGTCTCGTGATTGACCGTGAAGGTATCGATGACCTGGGCGATCCTGGCCGCGTGGATTCTCGTGCGCTTGTCGTACCGCAGCACCGCGACACTACGGGACGCCAGGCCCCAGGCCAGATCACGATAAATCTTGTTTGGGCCATGTGTGCCATCACGGTCACCCGGGCCTGAGCCGTGAACGATGACGATCGCAGGATGAGGCCCGCCGTCCCGCGGCACCGACAGGGTTCCCGGCAGCGCCCACTCGCCTGTGCCAATGGTGACGTCTCGTTCTGTGAAGCGCGAAGGCTCTGCGTACGGCGGCGGTCGGAACTCAGCCGGTCCCTGGCCAGCCGCAAAGTACAAGCCGGCAATCCGCCGTTCGCCGTCAAACGTGATTCTGACATCAATGAGACCGCGTTCGAACTGACAAGTCACGATGACAATGACGTAACCTGATATCTGTTCCGATCGGGTGCCGACCTGCCGCTGAAACCGCCCGAACTGGGTGAGGAGAGACCTCCAGGCCTCCCCAAGCCCCTGTGGAGTCACCTCTCGCTGAATTGAGTCGGTAAAGCGCCTGACCGCGCTCGCGAAGTCCTCCCTGACCATGAACTCGACGAACTCCTGGGCCAGGCGGGAAAGCTCAGGGGATGGAGCAGAGGTGGGCTGTGCCGCGACTGGGACGCCGGCCATCGCGACCGTCACGGTCATGAGAGCTATCGACCGGTTCAAGGCACCCATCTGGCCCACCGTCTTACGACACGCTCGGGCGGCGCCTGTCCTGCCTCCAGATTGAGTGCTTCGCTCCGCAGAGTGACCCTCATGAGACCTTCTCCTTCAGCCGGTCTGCCGCCCGGGTTCGACGTCCACCGACCCGAAACAGGTCCATGAATGCCGCAGTAGCCTCTTCAAACACGGACAGGTTAAGGCTGTAGACGATTGCCTGCGCGCGCTTCTCGGCGGAGATCAGATCCGCCGCCTTGAGCACGTTGAAGTGACCCGAGAGTGTGGACTTCGCCAGGGGGAACCGGTCGGCGATTTCGCCGGCGGTCATCGCCCGTGTCCCCAGCAGGCGCAGGATTTCGCGCCGCGTGGGGTCAGCCAGGGCTTTGAAGACTGCGTTGATCTGCGACATATTTCGCTAATTGGCGAAATACCGTACCATATCCTGGCGCAGTTCATGGTTTCCTGTCAAATGCGCGCTCAGGCCAGTTTCCGCTATCATCAGGCCACGCCCCGGTGCGCCGGTGAGTATGGCTGAAGGGCAAGCCGCGCAGACGACGGCGTGCACGCATTCATGGACAAGGCGAGCCTGGTCTGGCCTGAGTCTGAGCTTCGCGCGGTCGTGTCGGCGCAGCCGCACCCGACGCTGTTTGTAACGGTCAGCGGTGCTCACCTCTATGGGTTCCCATCGGCGGATTCCGATTATGACCTGCGGGGCGCGCACATCTTGTCCGCGACCGCGGTGCTCGACCTCGATGCTGGAGACAAGACAATCGAGGTGACGGAGGACCGCGGCGGCGTTCGGGTGGAGCTGGTGACACACGATGTGAGGAGGTCTTCTCCCTTTTGCTCAGGCGGAACGGCTATGTTCTGGAGCAAATCTTTTCCCCGCTAGTCATTCATGCCGGCCGAGAGCACGCTGAGCCAAAGGAAATCGCGTTACGGTGCATCACGCGAAACCATGCCGCCCACTACCTAGGTTTTGCCGAGCAGCAGTGGAGACTTACGCAAAAGAGAGGTTTCACGGTGAAGGCGGTGCTCTATCTCTACCGCGTGCTCCTGACGGGCATCCATCTGATGCGCACAGGGATCGTGGAGGCCAACCTGGTCACGCTGAACGAGGAGTTCAAGATCCCGCAGGTCGACGACCTGATCGCCCGGAAAATGGCGGGCCACGAGAGTTCTGTGCTTCCAGACGCAGATGCCGCGTTTTGCGAGCAGGAGTACCTCGCTCTGTGTCGCAGGTTGTTGGAAGCAGCGGAGACTAGCCTCTTGCCGGAGGAACCCGCTGGGCGGGACTCACTGAACGATCTGCTCATCAGGCTACGACTGGAGTCGCTATGAAGGCGATCGACCTCTTCCCGTACTGGGCCGACAATCGCGCGCTGCTCGCCGAAATCATCAGGCCTCTCAAAGAGCATGATCTAGAGTTTCGGCCCGCGGTCGGGCAGCGAACTATCGGCGACATCCTGCGGCACGTCATCACCGCCGAAGAGTACTGGTGGCGCGGAGGGATCCTGGGTGAACCGTTCGGGGCGGGGCGTCCCGCTGACTGGGATACGCTCACGGACGAGCAAAAGGCGGCCTATCGAAGGCAGCGTTTTCCAACCCTGCCTTCTATTCTCCAGGGTCTGCAGACCGCCCATGAGCCGATGGCGGAGTTTCTGGCGCGGACCGACGCCGCCGCCCTGTGTGAGAAACGGCGGGCGACGTGGGAAGAGGACAACACCCTGCGCTGGATCCTGTGGCATCTGGTCGAACACGACCAGCACCATCGCGGGCAGATCTACACGCGGCTGCGCCTGCTCGGGTATGATCCGCCGTCGACGTTCCCGCGGCCCGCGGTCATGGCCACGACGCCGGCGGCGGGATGGCAGAATGGGGAGGAGGAGGTTCGAAACGTCATCCCATTTTGGAAGCAGCTGCGATCCGAACTGCGCGACGCGGTCGCCACTCTGGAAGATCGCGATCTAGGCTTTCGGCCCGCGGCGGGTTTGCCGAGCATCCACGATCTGATCCTCCACGTCTTCATTTGGGAAGATTTCCTGGTTCGGCAGAACCTCAACGGTGAGATGAATCGGGGATGGTGGAAGATCCACGAATCGTTCTGGAAGCCGGCGGTCGAATCACTCGCGGAGCATATCGGCGTGCACTTTCCCTCTGTCGCGTCATTGCTCGAGGGGCTCGATACCGTCCGCGATGCGACACATGACTTCATAAGCACGCTGACGCTTCCGGACCTGACGAAGACGCACGAGACGCCGTGGGGATCCGAAACCATGCATCACACGCTCTGGTATGCGCGCGAGCACATGGTGCACCATCGCGCGCAGATCTTTCTGCGGATGCGCATGATCGGGAGGACGCCACCTGAGATCTGACCTCGCGGGCCACGATTTTGGCCCGCGGCCTTGACAACACTCCCCCTGGTTGCTACGATGGCGGCTAACTTTATAGCAAGGCTGCGCGCAGTACGTTGCAAGCAGTCGAGGGAGTGCGCCTAGGGTTCCGCGGTCCCACCCGGACCGGACCGGTCCAAGCGGCGCAGACGGCCAG
>JBQTJP010000071.1:0-8753 GCA_052386995.1 Armatimonadota bacterium | reverse complement strand
CGAATGTGGCCAAGCACGGTGGGCGTACCTACCGCCACAGGTGCGGCAGCGCCGATGTGGTCGAGGCCATGGGCGTGAACATCGAGGCTGCGCCGAGCGTCGTCCAACGGTGCATCGAAGAGATCGGCATCGGATTCCTCTTCGCGCCCCTGTACCATCCCGCGGTCAAGCACGCGGTGGCTCCCCGACGCGAGATCGGTTTTCCCACCGTGCTCAACATCGTCAGCCCCCTCGCCAACCCCGCGGGTGCGATCAACATGCTCCTCGGTACGTACCGTCCAGATCTCACCGAGCTCGTCGCCGAGGTCCTGATTGAGCTCGGAGCACGCCGCGCGCTGGTGGTCCATGGGAAGGGGATGGATGAGCTCTCCACGTTCGCGCCTTCGAAGATCACCGAGGTGCGCGACGGGACCGTGCGGACGTACACGTTCGATCCCGCAAGCCTCGGGCTGCATCCGCCGGCTTTGGAGGCGCTCGCGGGAGGCACGCCGGCGGAGAACGCCCAGATCGCCACCTCCGTGCTGCGGGGTGAGCAGGGGCCGAGACGGGACATCGTCCGTCTGAACGCCGCGGCGGGCATGGTCGTAGCAGGTCTGGCGGAGGACATTAGGGAAGGGTTCGCCGTTGCGGCCCGGGCGATCGACTCGGGTGCGGCGTTGCAAAAGCTTGAGCGGCTCTGTGCCATGACGCGTGAAACCGTACGTCCTGTGCAATGAGCGGTGACATCTCGCGGCTGGAATCGATCGCCGCGCACACGCGCGGGCAGGTCGCTATGGCGGCCGCTGCGATCCCGCTGGACGAGATCCGCAGGCGGGCGCGGCTCGAACCTCCCGCCAGGAATTTTCTTGGAGCGCTGAGCACACCCGGGGTGGCGCTCATCGCGGAGATCAAGAAGGCGTCTCCCGCCGCAGGCACGATCAGCGACACGTTGGATCCCGCCGATCTCGCCCGGCGATACGTGGCCGGCGGCGCCACGGCGCTGTCTGTCTGGACGGAAGGGCGATACTTCCACGGCTATCCCGCCATGGTGCGCGAGATGCGCGCGGCCGCGCCGGTGCCGGTGCTGCGCAAGGACTTCATCCTCGAGCCCTACCAGATGTACGAGTCGCGAGCCGTCGGCGCCGATGCCGTACTCCTCATCGCCGCGTTGCTGGAGACCCTGGCGCTGGGCGCACTCATCAGGCTGGCCGATGATCTGGGCATGGCGGCCGCGGTCGATGTCCACAGGGATGTGGATGTCGATACCGCGGTTGCCGCGGGCGCAAAGACCATCTTCATTCACAACCGCGATGTCGGGACGTTCAACGTCGATCTAGACAAGACGGTGCGCATGCGGAGCCGCATTCCGTCCGGAGTCGTTGTGGTGAGCGAGAGCGGGATCTCCACGCCCGAGCACGTCGCGCTGCTGCGCGACCACGTGGACGCTGTGCTCGTCGGCATGGGGTTGATGACCAGCCCCGACCCGCAGGCGACGATGCGGGCGCTCATCGCGGCCGGCCGGCGCGTAGAGGCCTGAGCCGGTGACCTCCCACCGGTGAAGCGCGTTCGCGTCAAGATCGACGGCATCCGGACCCAGGCCGATGTCGACACAGCCGCGGCCGCGGGCGCCGATGCCATCGGCATGATCTTTGCCGAGGCTCGCAGGCAGGTGACTTTGGAGCAGGCGCGCGCGATCGTGGCCAGTGTGCCGCCATTTGTATCCACAGTCGGCGTCTTCGTCAACGCTCCCGTCGACGAAGTGGAACGCCTGGCGTCCGACTTGCGCCTGAGCGCTGTGCAGTTGCACGGCGACGAGTCTCCCGAGGAGTGCCTGATGCTCCAACGGCGCGGGTTTCAGGTCATCAAGGCGTTGCCGGGCGGCGATCGAATCGACCGCGACACGCTCGCCCGCTACCCCATGGCCGCGGCGCTCCTTCTCGACACCCGGGTCGAAGGGCTCGCCGGCGGGACAGGCCGCACGTTTCCGTGGCAGGCCGCCGCGGGTCTGTCCACTGAGTTTCGCATCATCGTCGCTGGTGGGCTCACGCCCGAAAACGTCACACAGGCGCTCGACCTGCTGGATCCCTACGGCGTGGACGTGACGACGGGCGTTGAGACAGACGGCCGCAAGGATCCTATCAAAGTGCAGGCCTTCGTGGATCGCGTACGCGAGTGGGAGCGCCGCGCTTAGGCCGGCGAGGTCATCGAGTGTCGTGCCCAGACGGCGGGAGTGAGTCGATGGCCCGCATCACGGCTTCTGTTCGACTGAAATCGGGCAGGACTACGGTCGCGCCGGACGCGCGCAGCGCTTCGGCATCGAACGGGCCCGTCGCGACACACAGACTGTGCACGCGGTTGGCCTGCGCGGCCCCGATGTCATAGGGCGTGTCGCCGATGACGGCCACGCGCTCGAATCGCACGCCGTGGTGCGCCTGAGCCCGGGTGATTCCCACCGTAATGATGGCGTTGCGATCGATGCTGTCATCGCCAAACCCACCCGTCGCAAAGTAGCCGTCCAGTCCGTGCGCCGCGAGCTTCGCGTACGCGCTGGATTTCAGGTTGCCGGTGCCCAGGGCCACGGCCGTGGCGTGCTTGTGGGCCAATGCGTCCAGGAGCGGCCGGACGCCCGGACAGGGTTCGCCCGGCTCCAGCCGCACAGCTTCTTCAATATGATGGAGAAAACTCGCGCGCAGCGCGTCCCAATCGACGCCGTCGGCCGGCAGGCGATGCTGCTCGAAGATTTCCTGCATGATGCGATAGTCGGTCTTCCCTGCCGAATTCAGGGTGCTCAGGTCTACGGAGACACCCAGGCAGCTCTGGATGGCCCGGGCGAATGCGGTCCGGGCCGACCGGGCGCCTTTGATGAGAGTGCCGTCGATATCGAAGAGGAGCAAGGTCTGAAGCACAGGGCCATCGTAGCATGAGGATGACGGCGGCAGTCTGACCGTTGCGACGCTAGGTTGGAGACGTGGCAACAAGAACGCAGGAACTTGTCATCCTCAACTCGATCGCCGAGGCGCTGAACAGCGCACCCGACGTCCAGCGCGCGCTCGAGCGCACGCTCGCGCTGGTGACCGATCTGCTGGGCCTGCACACAGGGTGGATCTGGCTGCTCGATCCGGACACGCGTAAGTTCTACAGCGCGGCCGCACAGAATCTACCGCCGTACCTGCGCGAGCCGGTGCGGATGTCGGGACGGTCGTGCTGGTGCATCGAGGACTTCACCAAGGGCAAGCTCACCCCTAAGAACATCGATGTCATCGAATGCAGCCGTCTCCAGCCGGCGGTGAAAGCCAAGGCCGTCAACATGACTCGCGGACTGCGCTACCATGCGAGCATCCCGCTGTACTTTCAAGAGAAGCCGCTCGGCATCCTGAACGTCACCGGACCGTCCTGGCGCAAGCTGACCAAAGACGAGCTCCGCCTGCTTTCCACGATCGCCTATCAGGTCGGCATCGCGATCGAGCGCGCGCGCCTTGCCGAAGAGAGCGCGCGTTTGGCGCGCGTCGAGGAACGCGCCCGGATTGCGCGGGAGATCCACGACACGCTCGCTCAGGGGTTGACGGCGATCGCCCTGCATCTCGAAGGAGCGATCCACCACGTAGGCAAGAATCCCGACCGCGTACGCCAGCGCCTCGAGCGCGCACTGGCGATGGCTCGCGAGAGCCTGGAGGAGGCGCGGGAATCGGTTGTCAACCTGCGGGCGGCGCCGCTCGCGGGGAAGCCACTCGCGGAAGCACTCGCCGCGCTGGCCCGAAACTTTACGTCAGAGACGGGCGTGCGCGTCTACGTGGAGGCGCCCGAGGCGCTCACACTGCCGCTCCGGACGGAGGCCGAGCTGTTCCGGATCGTCCAGGAAGCCCTGGCGAACGTGCGCAAGCATGCCAAAGCGACCGAGGTGAGGATCAGGCTGGCAGACGGCGCCCGCGTTAGACGCGCGCGCGGTAAGGTCGCCCGCGGGAAGAGCGCGCGCAGACCGGCTGCGGGCGCGATCCGTCTGCTGATTCGCGATGACGGCGTTGGATTCGACTCCGAGGCGATCCCGGCCGCGGCGATCCCGGACTCGGGTCAGGGAGTCCTCGGGATGCGCGAGCGCGCGCGCCTTCTCGGCGGACGCCTCCGCGTCCAAAGCCGGCCGGGACACGGCACCAGGATCATCGCCTCGATTCCGCTGCCTGAGGATGCCGCGTGATCCGGATTCTTGTCGTCGACGACCACCCCATTGTGCGCGAGGGGCTGGTCGCCGTGCTGGAGGATCAGGCGGACTTCGAGGTCGGCGGGACGGCCGGGTCGGCCGCGGAGGCGCTCGAGCTGGTGCAACCGATGCGGCCGGACGTCATCCTGCTGGATCTGGAGCTCCCGGGAATGGATGGCCTCGAGGCGATGCCGCGCCTGCTCGCCGCCGCACCCGATGCACGAATCATCGTGTTCACGGCGTACGACACAGACGAGCGAGTGCTCGGGGCGATCAAGGCAGGCGCGAAAGGGTATCTCCTTAAGGGTGCTGCCGCGGAGGAGATCGCGGGCGCGATACGCGCGGTGCACAGCGGAGGCTCACACCTCAGCGCGCGCGTGGCAGCCAAGGTCGTCGCGGCGGTTAACGCGCCAAGGCGCACGGTGCTTACCGCCCGCGAGCGTGAGGTCTTGCGGCTGGTCGCCGACGGCAGGTCCACAAAGCAAATCGCACGATCGCTAGCAATCACCGAGCGCACGGTGAAGTTCCACATCGCGTCCATCATGAACAAACTCGGCGCCGACAACCGCGCGCAGGCGGTGGCACTGGCGACCCGCCGCGGCCTTCTCTAACCTTCACTGGATAGGCTGTCATGCGATCTCGCCGTGTTCACGGCTTTGAGGCTATCCCACTAACTCAGTCACTGGGACGCCAAGCGCCTCAGCCAGCCGCTCGAGGGTTTCGAGACTAGGTACATGTTTCCCGTTCTCGAGGCGTGTAACGTTGGGTCTGCGGATGCCCGAGCGAGTGGCCAGCTCGTTCGCCGTCAGACCAAGTTTCGCTCGCAAGTCCTTCAAGCGACGTCCGATGCGAGAGGCAGTATCCCTCTCAGCTTTTCTCTGTCTATTCTTTCCTTTGTAGTATTCGTAGTCCGGCTCCCGATGATAAAGTACAAAATCCCAAGGTATCTCAGAGACCTTCCCAGATGCCTGCTCCACAGTGAAGGACGAACCGTCCCCAGCCACTCGAGCCGCCTTGACAGTCGTCTGGTCAAGGCTCTTGATGAACTTCCTGGGCAGTTTGTAGGTCTTTCCGTTCCGGAACACAACAATGAAGGTCTTCTGCCCAGGCGCAATCAACAGATCCCTGATTCTCGTTCCGTGCTTCCGGGATGCGAAGTCAAGAATGCCTTGGGTCAGTTCAGTTAGGAACGCGCTGCGCTTCTGGTTGGATACTTGATCGTAGCTTTTGGGGATGAAGCGGCATAGACGGAGAGTGAGATCCTCGATCTTGTGAAAGTCCTCCACATCATCCCATAGAAGAATGAGGCCAGTTGCCGGCGATGTTTCAGCGATGACGAGGCGGGCCAAACGATCTGTAAGCTGAGGCAAGTCGAGGTCGATGACGGCGACCTTGATCTTCGAAGGGGTGTACTGCCTCATCAGGTTCAATAGCGCGGTTCCGCTACTTACCGATCTGGTAGCAAGTCGATGACTGCGTAACGCATGGCGAACCTTCCGCGCCAGAGCATTGCTTTTGGTTGCGAGAAGAACCTCAAGCATGACTCACTCTATCTCTCCAGATAACCCGCCTTGCGTAGGGCTCGTCGAAGCTTCACGGTCAGTTTGAAATCATCCATCGGCCGTTGACTTTCGATGTTGAATCGACCGATCTCCCGGCCCTTCTCATCGGCAATTATGAACGTGCAAGGGAGGGTGATCACCCGCATAGGTGGTGAGAATGAACCCCCTGATGCGACGCCGTCCCACTCAAGACTCCCTTGAGTCTCGTCCTCGATAGTGTATCAATCTTGATACCTTTATTTCAAGAGCTACTTGCTGCGGGAGATTTCCGCGCACGAGGCGGACGACGTCCAGGGAAATAGCATCCCGTCTTGCCAGTCACGTAAGACGTAGCGCGCTCCGCTGCCTGTCTGAGCGGACAGGTGTCTGCCACGTCCAAAGAGCCAGTGTCTGGACTCCGCTCCTGCCCGATGGCAAGGTGCGGTAACCCTGGCAGACTGTATCTGAACTCAAAAGGGGGTTGCACCCATGACGTTGCACGGAAGCGTGGCCCTCATCACCGGCACATCCCGCGGGCTTGGACTTGAGACTGCCCGGCTGTTCGCCGACCGTGGAGTCGGGCTGATCCTCACCGCGCGGGGCGCAGAGGCGCTGGATGCCGCGGCGCAGGCGGTGCGGGACCGCACAGAGGTCGTGGCCCTCCCCGGGGATGTCGCCGACCCCTTGCACGCGCAGCGACTGGTGGCAGGCGGATTGGAACGCTTCGGCCGGATTGACATCCTGATCAACAACGCGTCGGCTCTTGGCCCGAGTCCCATGCCCCCTCTCTCAACTTATTCCATCGACGCGCTGGACGAAGTTTTCAGGGTCAATGTGCGCGCGCCGCTGCATCTCATTCAGCTGGTGCTGCCGCAGATGAAGGCACGCGGGGAGGGGGTCATCGTCAACATCACCTCGGATGCGGGGATCCAGGCATACCCGGGATGGGGCGGATACGGAGCCAGCAAGGCGGCGCTCGAGCACCTCTCCCGTGTTTTGGCCGCCGAACTGGAGGGCAGCGGCATCCGCGTGTACATCGTTGACCCCGGTGACATGAACACGCAGATGCACAGGGAGGCGGAGCGGGGCGTTGACCTTTCGCATCTGCCGGGGCCGGAGGTCGTGGTGCCCGCCTTTGTACGGCTGGTCGAAGATGAGCAGGCGGCCTTCGGACGATTCGAGGCGCAAAAGATGCTCCCGATGGCGCGCCCGGAGGCGGTCGCACGATAAGCCCTCTCGCCGTCACAGTGGACGAGCGCGTGGCAACCGGCGCGCGGGTGCTGGATTTCGTCCTGCCACCCGAACTGGAGGCGCACGACCCTCCCGAGGCGCACGGCCTCGCCCGGGATCAGGTTCGCCTGCTTGTGAGTTTCCGTGATAGTGATCGGATCGTCCACGCCCGTTTTACGGACCTTCCGGACTTCCTCCGGCCGGGCGACCTGCTGGTCGTGAACGACTCCGCGACGCTGCCCGCCGCGCTCACGGCGCACCGGCCCGACGGAACCACAATCGCGCTTCATCTGTCCACGCGGCTGGCGGATGGACTATGGGTTGTGGAACCCCGGGGCGCCAACGTGGCCCCCGGAGAGCTGGCCGCCGCGCATGTCGCAGAGGGCGAGCGGCTCGCGCTTCCGGGAGGAGGCGCCGCCACGCTGCTCGTGCCCTACGCGGACTCGCCCCGCTTGTGGGTCGCGCGCCTCGATCTGCCCGAACCGGTCCTTGACTATCTCCATCGGTGGGGCCGGCCCATCACATATTCCTACATCCGCGGCGAGTGGCCGATCGAGATGTACCAGACTGCGTTCGCGCGCGAGCCCGGATCGGCCGAGATGCCGTCGGCCGCGAGACCCTTCACGTCCCAGGTCATCGCGGAGCTCACGCGACGCGGCATCGGCCTTGCGAAGATCACGCTGCACACTGGTGTCGCCAGCCTCGAGCGGGGCGAGCCGCCCTACGAAGAGTTCTATTCTGTGCCGCATGAGACCGCCGACGCGATCGGCGCCGCGCATGCTGCCGGCGGACGCATCATTGCCGTCGGCACCACGGTCGTGCGCGCGCTCGAGAGCGCCACGGACGAAGATGGCGGCATCATCGCCTCCCGGGGATGGACCGGCCTGGTGGTCACGCCGCAGCGCGGCGTCCGCGTGGTGGAGGGGCTGCTGACCGGCTTCCACGAGCCAAAGGCGACGCACCTCGCCATGCTGGCGGCGATCGCGGGCTGGGATCACGTCGAGCGCGCCTATCGGGCCGCGCTGGCGGCCGGCTACCTGTGGCACGAATTCGGCGACGTCCACCTCATCCTGCCTTAGGGGAGGCACGTCGTGAGCGCTTTCACGAATGACCAGCTGCGATATCTACGCGGCCGGACATCGAGGTCCACTTCGTCGATGGATTCGACCCGCACAACAACTCGCTGGGGACGAAGTGGCGCAGGCGAGCTCGGCCCGCCCGCGGTGCCCGGCGCGATCGCCAAGCGCGATTTTCCACGCAACGGGCCGGCGTGTTCGCGATTTCCCGATTACGCTGGATAAGTTGCTATAGCCCGGTCTCGTCGCTCGTCTGACCTTCTTCCAGGAGGCCGGCGCACACGGCGAACTCTCGCAGCTCGACGCAGATCGCTACCTCGCGGACGAAGGTCGCGACATGTCCCCATTCGAGCGCGTTCCAGCACACTCGGTTGGTCAGCTCCACCGCACGCTCCACCACAGGAGCGAGCGCCGCAGGAGGCGTGGTCTCTGCCTCCTGACGCAAGCGGGCGATGTCACGCACGGCCGCTTCGTTCGTGGCGACGCCTTGCAGCTCCCCCAGGATCTGCGACAGCTCGCCGACCAGATACTGCTGTGTCATTCGCACACCCGCCCGGCTCACCTGCCTCGCTGGCCGATGAGTGTTACATGTGGGTGGAGCCAGTGGGCGTTCTCTCCTCCTGCGCTACTCCGCCCGCCCGAATGCCTTGATCTCCGCGAGCTCCTGCGGCGAGAGCTCGCGCGGGACCGCGCCGCGGGCCACCTTCTCCGCGTGGACGTGGCGGCGGATAT
>JBQTJP010000070.1:0-9668 GCA_052386995.1 Armatimonadota bacterium | reverse complement strand
CGCTCATCGCTCCAGAAGACATGCACCTTTTCCCACGGGACCGCCTGCCGGAACGTGGATCCGAGCAGCCGGTACAGAGCCCGAGGGGTAGTGCCGCCGGCCAGCGCGATGGAGCATCGTCCCGCGCCCGCAAGGTGCGACAGCAGCGTGTCCACCAGGGCGGGCGCGGCCGCGAGCGCGAGCGCGGGCGGATCGGGATAGACGCGAACGTCGCCCCTTACGTCGGATTCCATCGGTGCCCGTCTTTCGCCAGGAGCTGCTCCGCCGCGGCGGGACCCCACGCCCCCGCCGGATAGAAGTCGACCGGCGGTGGATTCTGCAGCACCGGGGTGTAGAGCCGCCAGGCCGCCTCGACCTCGTCCGCGCGCACGAAGAGCGTCTGATCGCCGGTGAGAACGTCAAGGAGCAACGTCTCATACGCATCGGCCAGCGGAGAGAATGCCTCGGCGTAGCGGAAATCCAGGCGTTGCGCCTGCAGGGCGATCTCCTGGCCGGGCGCCTTCACCTCAAACCACAACTCGAACCCTTCGTCTGGTTGAATGGTGATGGCGAGCACGTTGGGCTGGATGTCATTGGAGTCCTGGATTGATGGGAAGAGTGAGACCGGCGGCCGCCGGAAGGTGACAATGATCTGCGTGAGGCGGCGCGGCAATCGCTTCCCGGCGCGCAGATAGAACGGGACGCCGTGCCAGCGCCAGTTCTCGATCTGGAGGCGCAGCGCGGCGTACGTCTCGGTCTGCGAATCCGGTGCCACTCCCGGCTCCTGCCGGTAGCCGGAGGCTTCACTCCCGTCGATCCGGCCCGCCGAGTATTGACCGAAGGTGAGGCCGTTGGGCGCAATGGGCGCAACGGCCTGCAAGACCTTGACCTTCTCGTTGCGGATCGGATCGGCGTCGAACGATCCAGGGATCTCCATGGCCACCAGCGTCAGCAGCTGGGTGACGTGGTTCTGCACCACATCGCGCAAAGCTCCGGCGTGGTCGTAGTATCCTGCGCGGCCCTCAATACCGATCTCTTCGGCCACGGTGATCTGCACGTGCTCCACACGGTCCCGATTCCACAGGGTTTCAAAGATAGGATTCGCAAACCTGAAGACCAGCAGGTTCTGCACCGTCTCTTTGCCCAGGTAGTGGTCGATACGGTAGACCTGCGACTCGTCGAAGTGCTGATGGACCAGGCGGTTGAGCTCCTGCGCCGAGGCCAGGTCGCGGCCGAACGGTTTTTCCAGCACGATGCGGGTCCAACCTGAGCTGCGGTTTAGTTTGGCCTGGCCGAGACCGTTGATCGTGCCGGGGACGGCCTCCGGGGGCAGCGCAAGATAGAAGATGCGGTTGCCGGGCAGGCCGGCCTCGCGTTCGATGGCCTCGATCCGGCTCCCCAGGACCCGGTAATCGGCGACCTTTCCTGTGGGAATGGCCTGATAGTAGAGACGTTCGTCGCACCAGCGCGCGGTCTGATCGGCGGGCGCTACCCCGGCCTCTGTCATCGCCTCCCTGGCCCACGCCCTGAAGCTATGATCCCCCTGCTCCCTGCTCCGGGCAGCACCCAGGATCCGCGTCCGCTCGTGCAGCAGCCCCTGCATCGCCAGCCGCGCGAGCGCCGGGAGCAGCTTGCGCCGCATGAGATCTCCGGTCGCGCCGAGGATGACGATCAGGCAAGGCTCGGGGGTAGCGTAGGCACCCGTCATGACGTCGACTTCACCGCATGCCCGCCGAACTGCTGCCGCAGCGCCGCGAGCAGGCGGTCTCCAAAGGGCTCGGCCTCGCGCGATCGGAACCGCCGCTCCAGCGACTGGCTGATCACGGGGATGGCCACCTCGAGGTCGAGCGCCTCCATGACGGTCCAGCGCCCCTCTCCGCTGTCCTGCACGTAGGCCGCGATGCCTTCGAGCCTGGGATTTTCGGCGAGCGCGCGCGCGGCCAGATCGAGCAGCCAGGACCGCACGACGCTGCCGTACCGCCACATCTCCGCGATCTGCGAAAGGTCGAGATTGAAGGCGGTCTTGCGCTGCATCAGTGCAAACCCTTCAGCATACGCCTGCATCATCCCGTATTCGATGCCGTTGTGAATCATCTTGACGAAATGCCCCGCGCCGCTCGGCCCCACGTAGCCCCAGCCGCGGTCGGCCGCGGGTGCGAGCGCCTGGAAGATCGCCTTCAGCCGCTCGACGGTCGGACGGTCGCCGCCGATCATCAGGCAGTAGCCTTCGCGCAGACCCCAGATGCCGCCGCTCGTTCCGACGTCGATAAAGTGGATGCCGTGTTCGGCCAGACGTGTCCCCCGGCGCATCGAGTCTTTGTAGTATGAGTTGCCCCCATCGATGATCACGTCGCCCTTCGCCAGGTGAGGCAGAAGACCGTCGATCGTCTCATCCACGGGACCGCCCGAAGGGACCATGAGCCAGGCAACGCGCGGCGGCGGCAGCTGCCGGGCCACATCGGCGAGCGAGGTCGCCCCCGCGCCGCCAAGACCGACGACCCGCTGCACGGGCTCGGGGCTGCGCGCGTAGCCCACGACGCGATGCCCGGCGCGGAGCAGACGCTCGGCCATGTTGCCGCCCATCCGCCCAAGACCGATCATTCCGAGCTCCATTGCCGGACCTCCTCGACTCGAACGCCCCTACACGTCGATGCGCAGAGCGCGTAGTTCGTCCTGCAACTGCACGGCATTTTGATAGTGGATCGTCCGCATTCCGATGCGGTGAGCGCACTCCAGGTTGACCGCGCGATCGTCGATGAATACAGACTCATGCGGTGCCAGCTGGGTCACCTGGAGCGCCAGGCGGAAGATGGCCTCGTCCGGTTTCCTGACGCCTAGAAAGCACGAGCTGAAGAACACGGCGAAATAGCGCCGCAGCGCGAACCGGTCGATGCGGTACAGATTCAATTCCAGTGACTCGTTGTTCAATGTCGCCATCAGGTAGCGTCTGACGCCTGACAGTTGCTCCGCAATCAGGAGCGCCTCTGGATATGGCGCAGACTGACCGAACATGAACTCTTTGAACGCTTCTCTGCTGAAGACCTGGGACTGATAGAAAACGGTTCGATCGAGGTAGTCATCTAATGCGAGCTTCCCTGATTCGAAGGCGCCATTCACCAGTTCGTGCCGGCTCTCAAACTCATCACCTTCCAGCCCGAATGTCTCCACAGCCTTGCGGCGCGAGGCGCGGTCCCATCCGTTGGTGAGCAGAACACCGCCGACATCCCAGAACAGCGCCTTCGGGTCAGGCACGAAGAAGCTCCGCGACCCGCGCCAGCCCGTTGGCGGCGTCGCGTCCCGCAGACACACGCAGGATCCGGCGGCTCCGTTGCCGCAATGCCTCGAGATCGCCTGCGGCCTGGGCCTGGATCAACGCTCCGAACGTGTAGTCGGTTTCTGGCACCGCCAGACCGTTGCCAGGATCATCGACTATTTGAAGGAAGACACCGGAGCTCGGCCCGCCCTTGTGAAGCTGTCCGGTCGAGTGCAGAAAGCGGGGTCCGTACCCCGCCGTCGTGGCCACGTGAAGGCGATCGCCGAGGATTCGACGGATGTCCCGCAGCGCGGCGGAGCTTGCATCGGTGGGCGCCAGGTACGCGTGGAGCGCCACGTAGTCATGGGGACGCGCCTCGGCCAGCCAGTGGCGCAACGCCTGGACCAGCTCCTGCGGCCGTTCTAGCGAGACCTCCGGAGTGCCCGCGAGTCCCTGCCGGCCCGATCTGCCGTGGTCCTGCATGGCCTGCTGCGCGAGCTCCTTGGCCAGCTGCACATCGGGTTGGTTGAAGGGATGAATGCCCAGCACCGCGCCGGCCGCGGCCACGGCGACCTCCCATCTGAAGAACTCCCGGCCCACCTCGGCCGCCTCGTCCAGCTGCAGACGAACGACGGGGTGGCCGGCGGCTTCCAGGGCATCGAGCAGGCTATCGAGCTCGAGCGCGCGATCGGCCGGCAGCCGGAGGCCGACGAAGACGCGATCCTTCCCGTACTCCCCCGGCGCGGCCGGCGGTTCGTCGACAACCGGGACGATACCCTTCCCACCTTTGCCGGTGCTCTCGGCAATGAGCTGCTCGATCCACGAAGGCAGCGCCTCCAGCGAAGGGGACGCGAAGAAGGTGACCTTGTCACATCCCGCAAGCGCCAGTTCTCCCAGCGCGGCGCCGAGTGCCAGCGCCGGGTTATCCGTGCAGGGAACGTGGGGGCCGCTGGCTTCGGCCATTTGCCTGGCGCGGTCGAGCAGCCGGTGCACATCGACACCGATGAGCGCTGCTGGGACGAGCCCGAAAACGGTGAGGGCGGAATATCGCCCGCCGACATCTGCGGGCGCCTCGAACGTGTCGCGAAACCCTCGCTCGCGGGCCAGACGTGCAAGCGGCGTGTCTGGATCGGTGATCGCGACGAAATGGGCTCCGCGCCCTGAGATATCCTCCATTCGATGCCAGAAGTAGCGGAACAGCGACATCGTCTCGGTCGTCGTACCCGACTTGCTGGAGACGAGAAACAGTACCCGGGCCAGGTCAATCCGCGACTCGACGGCGCGGACCGCGTCCGGATGCGTGCTGTCCAGGACGATGAGCGCCGGATACCCCGCGGCGTTGCCGAATGTGCGCTGAAACACCTCTGGGGCCAGGCTGGAGCCACCCATCCCGAGGAGCACCACGTGCCGCACCCCGGCGTCCCGCGCATCCTGCGCAAACGCCCTGAGCGTATCGAGCCGCTCGCGCATGGACTCGGGCAGGGTGAGCCATCCCAGCCGGTCACTCAGCTCGGGCACCGGCGTGGGCGACCACAGCGTGAAATCGCGGTCCCAGAGCCGGCGGGCGAAGTCTACCTGCTGCCACTCCCGCAGCCGCTGGGCCACGGCGCGCTCATACGCGTGCAGCGCCATGTGCTGGCCGTTCATCTCCAACGGCCCTCCCCGAGGGTTTCGAGGGCTTCCACTTTGGCCAGGCGGCGCCGGTGGCGCTCTTCGCCGCTGAACCGCGCGTCGAGGAACACGCGGACGAGCTCGCGTGCCAGCGCCGGTCCAATGACGCGCGCGCCCACCACGAGGACGTTCATGTCGTCGTGTTCGACACCCTGATGCGCTGAATACGTGTCGTGGCAGAGGCCGGCCCGGATCCCGCGCATCTTGTTCGCGGCCACGGATGCGCCGACCCCGCTGCCGCAGAGAAGGATCCCGCGCTCGGCCTCGCCCCCAACGACCGCGCGTCCCACGGCGGCGGCGTAGTCGGGATAGTCCACGGGATCTGCTCCGTGCGTGCCCAGGTCCAGCACGTTATGTCCGTGCTCGGCGAGGTACGCCGCGAGATCGTCCTTCAACGCGACGCCCGCGTGATCGGCCCCGATCGCGATGCGCATCGCCACTCCTTTCACCGGAGGCCGGCGCTTACCCCTGCACCAGGTCTTTCGCCCACTCCCAGGCGACCGCAACCCGGTCGCCCCAATCGGGAAGCCGCGCCAGGTGTATCGCGCGCGAGATGAGCCACGCCGGCAATCCAACGAACTTGAAGCCAAACGCTTCCGCTACGGCGCCCATCCGGCCGAGGCCGAGGACTTCGCCTTTTCTCCGGTAGCGAAACGGCTCCGGTTGGCGCCCCGCCAGCAGCGCGGCGAGGACACGAGCGGCCGCCGGCGCCTGCTGCACCGCGACCTGAGCCGTGGCCGGTACCAGACGTTCGCCCTGATCCGGGCACGCCGCCGCGTCTCCCAGCACCAGCACCTCTGGGTATGCGGGCACCTGCAAGGTCGCGCTCACGTTGATGCGCCCGTCCGGTGCGTAGGCGATGGGCAGCCCGGCCAGCACCGGATGGCCCTTGATGCCGGCGGTCCACACCACCGTGCCGGTCGCAATCTCCGCCTCCCCCGCGGTCGCCCGGACGCGGACGTAGTCGGGGCCCACGTCTGTCACCGTGTGTCCAAACCGAACGTCGATATCACGCGCGACCAGCGAGCGCGCCGTGGCGCGCAACAGGTCCGGATCCGCGGGACACAGCAGGTGATCGAGGGCCTCGGCCAGGATCACCGAGATCTCGTCGTCCGGCACACCGGGGTAGCGACGGCGCAGCGGGCCGTGCATCCAGTCGTGGAGCTCGGTGGCCAGCTCGACGCCCGTGCAGCCGGCACCGGCCACAAGGACGCGCAGGCGATCCCGAGCAGGCCGCGGATCCGCCCGCGTCTCACCGAATCGACGCTCAATGTGCGCGCGCAGTCGCAGCGCGTCGGGCAACCCTTTGAATGGAAGGGCGTATTCCTCGACCGATCGCAGCCCGTAGAAATTCGGCACGCCGCCAAGCGCGATCACGAGGAAGTCGTACGCGAGCGGGCCCTGCTCGGTCTCGACCCGACGGCCGGCAAGATCCACCGCCCGCACGGTGGTCTGTCTGAACCGCACGCCTCGCGGAAGCAACCGGGTGAGCGGGCGGGCGATGTGACGCGGGGCGAGCGCCCCGGTGACGATCTGGTAGAGCAGCGGGGTGAACAGAAAATACTCGTTCCGGTCGACCACCGTTACCTCGGCGCCTCGGCCCAGCGCACGGCGCGCCAGTAGGGCGGTGTAGAGCCCACCGAAGCCAGCGCCGAGAACGAGGATCCGCGCCGCCACCAGCGGGGCTGCTACATTACGCCGAGGTCTGGGCGCATCGCCGGCAGGCCGCCTCGCACGGCTCGACGTGAATCGTCACGTCCACACCCGGCAGCGCTTCTTTGAGGTGTTCCTCGAGGTGGTCCGTCAGATCGTGGGCTTCGCCGACGGTGGTCTTGCGGTGCAGAACCAGGTGCAGGTCAATGAACCGATCGGGTCCCGCCCGACGCGTCCGCATCGCATGGTAGTCGATGATGTCGCTGCGGTGCTCATCGAACACCCGGCGCACCCGGGCTTCCTCGTCAGGGGGCAGGCGCTCGTCCAGGAGGCCCCCCAGCGACCGCCTCAGCAACGACCCACCCATCCACAGAATGTGACCGCCAACCAGGGTGGCCGTGATGGGATCGAGCGGCCCCCACCCGGTCAGCGCCACGAGGCCGACTCCGACAAACACGCCGGCCGACGTGATGACGTCGGCGAGGAGGTGCTTCGCTGAGGCTTCCAGCGCTACCGAGTTCCGCGCGCGGGAAATACGGAGAAGGTAGAGTGCCACGGCCAGGTTCGTCCCCGTCGCCACCACGAGAAGCACGAGGCCGAGGGGAATCCGGGTCAGGGGCTGCGGGTGGAGGAGACGGTTCACCGCGGTCACGATGACCCCGGCCCCGGCGATCGCGATGAGCGCCGCTTCGGTCGCACTGCTCACGTACTCGGCCTTGGCATGGCCGTACTGGTGGCCTTCGTCCGGCGGACGGACGGCCACAAGCAGGCTGATGAGGGTGATGTTGGCCGCCACGACGTTGACAACTGACTCCGCGGCGTCCGAAAGCAGCGCTACCGATCCTGTCAGCACGTAGGCGCCGAGTTTCAGCGCGAGGATTGCCACGCTCGTCGCCGCCGCCAGGCCGGCTGCGCGCACCCGCAGCGGGGGACCGTGCGCCGCGGCTACCGTCTGCTCCATCGGGTGAACACCTGCTCTGATCTTACCCTAAGGACCCATCGTCTTCCCGTGCATGCTCGGGCGGACGCCCATACAGCAAGAAGCCCGAGCAGATGTCGCTGCCCGGGTCGGCACATCGGTCGCGCGCCGCGCTAGGGAGACCGAACGACGGGAGCCGTCTTCACCTGAATGAATCGCACCGGCAGCGGCGAGGCCACCAGGCGAACGATAGCAAACGCGTTGCTCCGGGGGAGTCCATCCGTCTCGAGAATCGGACGCGCATCCCCGAGCGAATACGCGACGGCAAGGCCGCCAGGGTCACGGGTGATGCGCCTGATGGACAGGGTTCGTGGCACCTGAGCCTCGCCGGCGAAGATCGCCACGACCATCTCGCGCGCAAAGTCCACCTGAGGCGCTGCCGCGCCGGCGCCCGCGTGGCGCGTCCACAGCGCGATCCAGGCGGCTTGATCTCTGATCGCGACCCGGGTCGCCTCCCGCACACGCGTCTGCCGCCCGGTGGCGATTGTCTCGAACGGAACCGGTGTGCCATCTTGAGCTTCCGCCAATGGTGCGGCGACAGAGATGATCGCCAGCATGATCGCGCCCATGAGTGTCTTCATAACCATCACTACTTAGACGGCGGCTCGCCGCTCCGAGTTCCCGCGTCTTCGCCGTTGCCCTCACCGTGCCCTGTGGAGGACGGGATTCTTCGGAGGAGAAGTCTCCCCGGGTTCGTCGAGTCTACCGGGGGTCTGCCATGCGTCGTGTGTTGCTCGGCGTTCTCGTGCTGGTCCTTCTTGTCACGGTCTTCGCCGGCGCGAGCGGCGCCTATCTGGTGCGTCGCGCCTTTCCCCAAACCTCGGGAACACTGGGGGTCCCCGGCCTCACTCGACCCGTCGAGGTCATCCGTGACCGGTGGGGCATCCCGCATCTGTTCGCGCAGTCTTCCCGCGATCTGTTGTTTGCACAGGGCTTTGTGCACGCGCAGGACCGGCTCTGGCAGATGGAGCTCAACCGCCGGGCGGCCAGCGGGCGCCTGTCGGAGATCTTCGGCGAGGCGGCGCTGCCGACCGACCGCTTTCTCCGCACAATCGGTCTGCGCCGCGCGGCGACAGCGCACCTGACGTCGCTCAGCGCGCAGAGCCGCGCAAACCTTGAAGCCTATGCGGCCGGGGTGAACGCGTTTATCCAGGGGGCGGGCGGCCGGCTGCCGATCGAGTTTACCATCCTGCGAGTGAAGCCCGAGCCGTGGTCGCCTGTGGATACGCTGACCTACGGCAAGTTGATGGCGTGGGTGCTGGGCGGCGACTGGCGAGCCGAGATTCTGCGCGAGCATCTCCACGCGCGATTCGGCGAGCGCGCGCTCGAACGGCTCTGGCCGGAGGATCCCCAGTCGCCGGTCATCGCGCCCGAGGCCACGGGCACGAGCCCGCCCGCGCAGGACCTTCCCGGGCGGCCGGGTGTACCGGTCCCGCGGGGACGCCGCGCCCAGGCCGATCCACCGCCGGACGGTCCGCCGATCGTCACCGGGCGGCAGGGGTTGGGAAGCAACAACTGGGTCGTCGCCGCGGATCGCACGACCAGCGGCGGGCCGCTGCTGGCCAACGACCCGCATCTCGAAGGACAGATGCCGTCGATCTGGTATCTGATGCATCTCAACGACGATCGGCATTCGATGGCCGGAGCGACCTTTCCGGGAGTCCCCGGCGTTATCATCGGGCACAATCGCGACATCGCGTGGGGCCTAACCAATGCCAACCCGGACGTCCAGGATCTCTTCGTCGAGCGGTTCGACCCCAACGATCCGTCGCGCTACCTCTACAAGGGGCAATGGGTCCCGGCGACCGTTATTCGGGAATCGATTAAGGTCAAGGGGCGAACGTATCCTGTGATCGAGGTTGTCCGGATCACCCGTAACGGCCCGGTCATCAACACGGTTGTCCGCGGGCTGAACGCATATATGGCGATCAGGTGGACCGCGCTCGAGTCGAGTTCGATCGTCGAGGCCGTGGACGCGATCAACCGCGCGTCGTCATGGGAAGAGTTCCGCGAGGCAATGCGCGCGTGGGACGCGCCCTCCCAAAACTTCGTCTTCGCCCATCGCAACGGCGACATCGGCTATCAGATGCCGGGCCGGATTCCGATCCGGACCAAGGGCACGGGCGCGCAGCC
>JBQTJP010000069.1:0-9801 GCA_052386995.1 Armatimonadota bacterium | reverse complement strand
GTCGGTCTGGTCCCACATCCAGCCGTAGAACAGCCGCTCGCCCGCCGCCATCGTGGATTCGCGGACAGCCTGCGTGAATGCTTTGTCGTGCGACCACTGCCAGATCAGCGCGCCCCGCTGCCGGACGAGCACATCGGAGTGCTGCCCGGTGTACCAGGTCAGGGGGATCGCCGCGGAGGCCCCATTGGTCACGGCCAGCCGAATCTCGATGGGTTCACCGACCAGGTAGGTCGCCTTCATGATCGCGATGCGCAGCCGCAGATCGCCCTGAGTGCGCTCCAGGGCCGGTCCCGCGATAGCACCCGCCACCGTGACCAGAATCACCAGCACGACGATCATGGCTTTCAAGCCGTGCCACCTCCCCTGGGCAATAACGCCCCTGGCCCGTGAAAGGTTCCACCCAGGCTTCACCGACCGGAATAAGAAATCCCGCCGCCGGCGATCGTGCGGCCGATGGCGGGCTGATGAGGCGTGAAGTGAACGGGTCTGCTCTAGCGGCCGCCGGTCGCCGGCTCGTCGACACGGACTTTGCCGGTGGCGATCTCCTCCAAGGCAACGCTGACCGGGTTGGTGCTGTCAATATCGACCAGGGGCAGGACGCCATCCTTGATCTGTCGCGCGCGCTTGGCGGCGACGATCACAAGAGCGTACTTGTTGTTCACCTGCTCCAGAAGTTCTTCGAGCGGGGGCTTGATCACCGGGAGCACCTCCACAGGCACCCAGGTATTGTGTAACAAGTCTCCCTGTCACGTCAACAGCCAACACCGGCAGAGTGCTGGCTACAGTGAGGCCGCCACGGCGCCCTCACGGCCGCACAGGGCGCCGAGCTCTTGCGGGTTGCTGCTGTGAGCCAGGGCCGTCTCGAAGCTCACCGTGCCGGCCCGTACGAGCTCGCGCAAGGCCTGGTTGAGCGTCTGCATGCCGTCCTTCGCACCGGACTGAAGCGACGACATCAGCATGTGGGTCTTGCCCTCGCGGATGAGATTGCGCACGGCGGTTGTGCCCACCATCACCTCGATCCCCGCAACCCGGCCCTTCCCCTCCTTGAGGGGGAGCAGCGCCTGCGAGAGCACCGCCTCGAGGGCGACCGACAGCTGCATCCGCACCTGGGTTTGCTGGTGCGGCGGGAACACGTCTACGATGCGGTCGACCGTCTGCGCGGCGCTGACGGTGTGTAGCGTTGCCAGCACGAGGTGGCCGGTCTCGGCCGCCGTGATCGCCGTCGAGATCGTCTCGAGGTCGCGCATCTCCCCAATGAGGATCACGTCCGGGTCCTGGCGCAGCACATGGCGGAGGGCATCCGAGAACGAGTGGGTGTCGGCCCCCACCTCGCGCTGCGTGATGATGCACTTCTGGTCGTGGTGGAGGTACTCAATGGGATCTTCAACGGTGACGATGTGGCAGGCCCGGGTGTGATTGATCAGGTTGATGATCGCGGCCAGCGTGGTGGATTTCCCGCTCCCGGTCGGACCAGTTACCAGGACGAGCCCGCGCGGGAGCGCGGCGAGGGTCTTGACCACCTTGGGCAGGCGCAGCTGATCGAAGGTCGGCACCGATGCGGGAATCATCCGGATCGCGGCCCCGATCCCGCCCCGCTGCTGGTAGATGTTAACGCGAAACCGAGAGTAGCCCGGAAGGCTGTACGCGCAATCGAGCTCGAGCTTTTTGAAGAAGGTCTCGAGCTGCTCACCGGTGAGAAGCTCCGCGATGAGCGCGCGCACCTGCTCATCCTGCAGGCGGTCCTCGCTAACGGCGACCAGGGTCCCGTCGATGCGGAGCATCGGCTTCGCCCCGGCCTTGATGTGGAGGTCCGAGGCTCCTCGCTCGACAACGGTCTGGAGGAGCTCCTTCATTGCCATTGCGTTTGCACCCCAAGCGAGAACTTTGCGTGAAGTCTCATGGGACTTTGGCCGCGTCCCGTGCCGCGAATTTTATGCCCTTAGGGGAGCGTCACTAGACTTGAGAGGCTACATCCACTCTTTGAGGCGTTGAAGGTCGGCGTTTCCGCCGCTGAGGACGATCACGATGCTCCCTGTACCGCGCACCCGTCCGCCGAGCAGCGCGGCGAGCCCCGCGGCGCCGGCCGGCTCGACGAGGAGCTTCGTTCGCTCAAGCAGGAGCCGTAACGCTGCCGCGATGTCGGCGTCGGGCACGGTCACGACGTCATCCACCAGACGCCGCGCGAGATCGAGGGTGCGGGTGCTGACGGCGGGCGCCCCCAATCCGTCCGCGATCGAGTCGATGCGCTCAATGGCAACGGGACGGCCGGCATCCAGGGCGGCGCGCATGGCGTTCGATCCGACGGGCTCGACGCCGACGATGCGGGCCCGACTGCCCATCCCGCGCAGCGCGGAGGCGATCCCGCCGATGAGCCCTCCCCCACCGATCGGCACGACGACGAGCGAGGCACCGGGCACGTCTTCAAGGATCTCGAGGCCGACCGTGCCGGCTCCCGCTATCACATCGGGATCGTCGAACGGATGCACCGGAATCAGGCCCTCACGCCGTTGGAGATCCTCGAAGTGCGCGAACGCCTCGCGCGCAGTGGTCCCGTGGAGCACCACCTCGGCGCCGAACGCCCTGCAGGCCGTCACCTTGCCGGGAACCGCACTGGTCGGCATCACCACGACACAGCGGAGGCCCTCGGGTGCGGCCGCGTATGCGACGGCCTGCGCGTGATTGCCGGCGGAAATGGTCACAACGCCGCGGGCGCGGGCCTGCTGCCCCAGCAGGCGCACAGCGTTGGTCGCCCCTCTCGGTTTGAACGAACCCGTCTTCTGGAGATTTTCGGCTTTGAGGAACACCCGCGCCCCGAGCATCGCAGACAGCGTCCGCGAGGAGAACATCGGCGTGCGGTGGACGCGATCCGCGATGCGGGCCCGCGCCGACCGGATGGCATCGAGAGTTATGGGACGGTCCGAGTCCACCGCCGCGTCTAGAACCAGCCCGCGAGACGGGACGCCTCGAAGTCGCGCTTCTCCTTCAGTGTGTCGACGCTGGGGTCTCCGACGCGGATTTCGGGCTCGGGGGAGGCAAAGAAGTTCCCGCGGATAGATGTAGCCATCCCACCGCCCGTCTCCAGATAGCAGTAGCCGTGTCCGTCGAACCGTCTCGCCCCGTCCGAAGCAGCCGCACGCTCGGCGATCGCATCGGCTGCCGCCTGTCCCTGGGCCTCCGCAAAAACGCCGGCCTTGGGAAGCATCAGCCCGTTGGCCAGCGGCGTCTCGGTAATGTCCCCTACCGCGAACACATCCGCGTGCTCGGTCTCGCACGTGGTGCGGTCTTTGTGCCGAATCCATTCCCCGGTGGCGAGCCCGCTGGCCTTGACGACGGCGGGCGCCCGATGGGGCGGGACGCCAATCAGAAGATCATAGGACCGGCGGTCCTTCTCGAAAACAGCGTCGCGCCCTTCGATCGCGGTGATCTTTCGGTTGGGAAAGAACTTAATCCGCCTGGCGGCCAGGCGGCCTTCGACTTCCGCGCACGCCGCCGCGCCTGCGACGGGCAGTGACGACGGCTGCGGCGTGAACACCTCGATCTCGACCTGCCCGCGCACGCCGCGGCGCACCAGGAGGTCATCGATCAGAAACGCGGCTTCATAGGGGGCGGGCGGACACTTGTAGGGCAGGCCGAGAATCCCGATCCCGATGCGGCCGCGTTCGAGGGAACCGACACGCGCGGCTATCGCCTCCACCTGCTCCGGATCGTACAGATTGGACCCGACGGGATCGTAGCCCTGGACGAGGTCCGGACGCAGCTCCGCGCCGAGCGCGACGACGAGCGCATCGTAGCGCAGCACCGAGGTCGCGGTGGTAACCGTCTTCTGGCCCACGTCGATCGCGGTGACCTCATCGCGCAGGTAGCGGATGTCTTTCTGCGCGAGTCGATCCAGCGGCCGCGTGCCCCCCGCGCGATCGGCCTGGCCGGCCAGCACCGACAGGATCCGGAGGCCCATCATGAACGAGCCGCGCCGGTCTACGACCGTGATGACCGCGCGATTGCCCAGGCGCTCCCGCAGCCGGTGGGCGGCCGCCACACCTCCGAAGCCTCCACCCAATACGACGCACTCTACGTGTGCCATCACATCAAGCCTCCGGAATCAGGGTGCGTGTGCGCATGACAGGACCACGGTGATCCGGCGAGAACACTTACCCTACTTCGACAAGGAGGGCAGAACGCATGCAGCCGCACACGCTGTACGACTACCTCTGCACGGCCCGCGCCAAGTTGTTCGACTGGATCCGGCCGCTGTCCAAGGACCAGTATGAGCGAGAGTTCCCTTATGGGCTCAAGACCATTCACGCGACGCTGCTCCATACCGCTGGGGCGGAGTGGCTCTATGGAAAGCGCGTCCAGGGCCAGCCGGCTACGATCGCGGATGTGCCCTTCAGGGCGGAGAAGATCACAACATTCGCCGTGGTGGAGGCGGAATGGGAGAAGCTGGCCAAAGAGACCCGCGCCTGGCTTGAAGCGATCACAGACTGGGAGTCGCCTGTGGAGTGGCGTACCCGGATTCCGGCCCAGCAACCGAACGCCCCGATGATCCGGTTTCGCGCGACCAAAGGCGGGATCGCATCGCAGCTCCTCTTTCATGAGGTCCATCACCGCTCGCAGGCAATGTCCATGCTCAGGCAACTCGGCGTCGCCGCACAGAATCTCGACTACTCGGTGCTGAAGTTCGAACGTAAGGAGGAACCTGCAGAGGTCAAGGCGTAGGACCGGACGCCCCGGGACCGAAGGCCGCAGCCCCGGCTCCTAGGCCACCCTGAGGTCCTGTCGCGGCGACCGATCCGAGCGCATCCCCCTGCCGGTGGGTACCCCGCCGGCCAATCGGGAACAGAACACCTGAGATGTGGAAGGCGCGCGCGCTCGTGGTCATCTGTGGGACCGCGGTCGTGGCCAGCGGCTGCCTGTTGCTGGCCCCGCGGCCCGAATACCGTCCCGGGGTTGGAGTAGAGCGCACCGTGACGCTGCACGTTGAGGGAACGCCGGGACTCGCCTTTGAGGGTTCCTACGGCACCCCGCAGTCCACGACCGCCGCGCGAGGAACCGTCCCCGCTCAGTTCCAGGTCAAAACCGCGGTCGCCGTGGCCGCGACCTTTACCAAGGCCGCCGCGGACGGCGAGCTGATCGTGCGGATCGTTGTCAACGGACAAGAGGTGCAACGACACAGCACCACCGCGCCGTTTGGAAGCGTCGTCATTCTCCAGCGGTTCGCGCGGTAGTCTCGCGCCTATTCCATCGGAGCGCCGTCGCGGCGGGCGTCCCGCGGCGCGGGTGAGAGGTGGCGCGCAAACGCCCGCTCGATCTTCCGGAACGCGTCGGCCCATGTTCGGCGGTGGGTAAACACGTGCGTCTCGCCGGGATAGTAGTGCGTCTCGAACTCCTTGCCGTAGGCCACGCAGTCCTTCACGATCTCATCGAGCTGTTCGAACGGCACCGCCGCGTCTTTGGTCCCGTGGAAATTAATCAGCGGGGCGGTCATCTGCGCCACCCAGTGCCGGGGGGAGGCCTCGCGCCAGACCTCCGGCCGCAGCTCCTCGGGCCCGCCCAGCCGGGCCTTGAAGTACCCGGCGGCCATGCGGTATTCGCGCTCGGCCCATCGCGCCCACGCGGCCTCATCCCAGATGCCGGCGATGTTCACGCCCACCGCGAAGGCATCCGGGTGTTTGGTGAGCGCCGCGAGCGTCATGTGTCCGCCGTAGCTGATCCCCCACACCCCGACCCGGTCAGGATCCACATACGGAAGCGCCTTGAGGTAGCGCGCGCCGCTCACGACATCGGCGACGTCGTCAACGCCGATCGCCAAATGCGTGCCCTGTTCGAACCCCACGCCATACCCGATTCCGCCACGGAAGTTGACGGCGAGGGTCACGTAGCCGCGGTGCGCCAGGTAGAGCGTGAAAGCGTGGAAGATGGCGTAACTGTGGAGAGGGTGCCAGCCGTCGCGCATCTGCCGCATCGGTCCCCCGTGCACCCACACCAGGGCCGGATACTTTCGTCCGGGCTGCAGGGCCGGAGGCGTATAGAGGTAGCCGTGGATCATCCAATCACGGGCGGAGGGGAACGTCACATGCATCGGTGCGACCATCTTGTCGACCGTCCATGATGCGGGAAGCGATCGTGTCAGCCTCCGCGGCACCTCTCCGCGGGCGTCGAGCAGCCAGAGATCGGCCGCATCGACGGGCCCGCAAAACTGATAGGCGATCCACTTGCCATCCGGCGACCAGATGCCCTGCGTTGCCGTTCCGGGCGAGTGGGTGAGCTGCCGCAACCCGCCGCTGGCCACGTCGAGCTCCCAGAGCTGCCGATGTCCCAGGTCGGTGCGGTTGGACGAGAACAGGATCAGGCGGCCGTCACCCGACCAACGCGGAAGATCATAGGCGTGCCCGATGTCCTCGCCGTGGCCGTCGGTGAGTTGTCGGACGTGTCCTGAGGTGAGGTCGACGGCAAAGAGATGATCCCAGCCGGTGTGACGGAGCACGAGGAGGAGCGTGCTCCCGTCCGGCGCGCGCTGGGGCTCGACCGCCGGCAGCAGACCTTTCTGCTCCTGCTCGACGAGCAGCAGCCGCGGAACCGGCGCGGCCGGACCCACCACGCCGTCCCCCCGATCGGCCAGGTTGACGGTTAGATCGATCACGTAGTGTTCGCGCCGGCGCTGAGTGTCCCGGGTGTTCGAATAGTAGAGCCGCCGCGCATCAACCCAGAAGAAATGGCCCTCGCGCTCGCCCGCGCGGATCCGCCAGATCACGCGACCGTCGGCCAGCGACACCACACCCAGCTCGCGTTCCGCCTCGGCGCCTGCAGAGAATGTGAACGCGATTGCGGTGCCGTCCGGCGACCAGCGGAATGCGGGTATCCTCGGATCATCCAGGAGTCGTCCCGGCACATCGAACGCCCTGGACGATCCATCCTCGGCCCGCCAGATCCAGAGGTGCCCGTCGCGAACGAAGGCCAGGCGCCCCCCGGCCGCGGACCAGCGCGGCGTCGACTCTTTGGCCGGGGTCTCGGTAATCCGGACCGGCGCCTGGTCGGGCGCGACGACCCAGAGCACCCACAGATCGTCACCCTGGACGTAAGCGAGTGAGTCGCCGCGAGGATGCCAGTCGAACTCGGTCACGCTCTGGGTTCCGGTGGACAACTGGAACGTCACGCCGGTGGCGGTCTCGATCACCCAGAGTTGATCCTGTCCTCCATCATGCCAGATGAAGGCCAGGCGGCCGCCGGCCGGCGACCAGCGATGTCCATCGGGGTGCCGGACGTGGAGGACTTCGTCGAGGGTGATCGCGGAGATGTCCTTGGCAGGAGCCAGGTGAGGCGGAGCCTCGGGCGCCGACACCTGGGGCGGTGGGTCCTGGATGGTCGCCTTCTCCGTCGACGTCTGTTGTTCCGTTGTCTGACGGGGGGATGAAGGCAGCACGGTGACACCTCCGGCGGGCGCGATCGTTGCCCGGCTCAGGGTTCGATGCCCCGAGCGACCGGTCCTTCGGCGCGTCAGGGCCCTACTGTAAGCCGGATGAGCTTGTCGTCCCCAGGCCTGGCGCGACCGATGGGATTGTTGAGGTTGTTCGTCAGGAAGTACAGCGCGCCATCGGGCGCTTCCACGATGTCCCTGAGGCGGCCAAACCGCTTGGCAAAGTGTCGTTCGATGCGGGCCACGCGCAAACCCTCCGGCCCTTCGAGAACGGCGCGATAGAGCGTCTCACCACGCAGGCCGGTGAAGACGAACGAGTCTGCCCATGGCCCTCGTGTGACAAAGGTCGCCCCCGCGGGTGCCCAGGTCTCCCGCTCGCCACTGTCCGCGATCGAATCCACGAAGCGTGGATCGCCGGGGGCTCCCGTGACGATCGGCCAGCCATAGTTCCGTCCTGGTTCGATCACGTTCAGTTCATCCCGGCAGCACCCCTCGCGGGCCGTCGGGCCGTGCTCTGTCGCGTACAGCCGCTTCGTCCTGGGGTGCCAGCCGAATCCCTGGACGTTGCGGTGTCCTAAAGAGTACACGGGCGAGCCCGGAATCGGGTTTCCCGAAGGGATGCCTCCATCACGCGTGATCCTGAGGATCTTGCCTGCACGGGACGTGCGGTCTTGCGCGCGCTCGGCCTTGCCCGAGTCACCTGTCCCGATGTAGAGCAGGCCGTCTGGTCCGAACAGGATACGTCCACCGGCATGCGACGCGCTGGCGTGAATGCGATCCAGGATGACCCGGTCCACGATGCCGCGACCGTCTCGTTCCGTCATACGAACCACTCGATTCCACGTCTCCCCGCCGGCCTGATACGTGTAACAGATGTACACGAAGTGGTTCCGGCCAAAATCGGGGTCTAGTGCGAGGCCGAGCAGACCCGCGGCGTTGGTCCGAGACGGTGATTGCCAGACATCAACAACGGCCCACGGCTCGGGTTCCAGCCGGCCGGCGCGTACGAGGCGAATGCGACCGGCCCGCTCAGTGACGAAGATGCGACCGTCAGCTGCAGGGGCTATGGCCCAGGGGGCCGTGAGATCGCGGACGACGTCATCGGTACGGAGCGCAGGCCCGGTGTCACGCGACTTGATGACGATGATGGCCGCCGCAGCAACAACCACCGTCAACAAGAGCCACGCGCGCGGGCGCAGCACTTTGCTCATGAGTCGGTCGACCGCGGTCTACTCAGCAGGCCGTGGGAAGAAGAACGCTCTGGTCTGCGGAAGGAGCAGAAACACGGCCAGCATCATGATGGCCGCGAGCGCGATGGGCGCGGTGATCATGTCGACCAGATAGTGCACCTGCCCAAACCGACCTGGGAACACGACGCCGAGGACTCCAGTGGCGCTTCCCAGCAGGGCAAACGCTGTCGCGGCCCACCAGGCCCACCGCGCGCCCTGGAAGAGTCCCCAGGTCATCACGAGGGCAGCGACTACCCGAGCCATCATGTGCGCCCGTGTTCGGGCACCGCCGCCCATTTTGTACCCCAACAACCGGACGACGTCAGGCTGGAACAGCATCACGACGATGTAGACAATGAGACAGACCGCCGCAGCAACGACGGTCCACGGCAGCGGTCTAACGGTGGAAATAGCGGTGTTGGAGACACGCGCCACCTATACACCTCCGCTGGGGGCGGATTCCGCGTTACGGTCATCAGACCCTGCTCGGTTGTGCGTGTCCAGGTCGCGCGATGCAACTCTTGAAAATGCGCGGAACCCGAGAAACGCATCGAGGGGAGGCCCAAGCCTCCCCTCGATTTTACTCCCGGCAGCGACCTACTCTCCCGCGCCGTTGCCAGCGCAGTACCATCGGCCCTGGAGGGCTTCACTGCCGTGTTCGGAATGGGAACGGGTGTGGCCCCTCCGGCATCGCCACCGGGAATCTGGCGACACATGGATATATGGAAGTATGATTTCCTGACCCGGTCTGAGAGTCGGACTACTGCACACAAGGGCCTTCGATCAACGGCCCCCAGACCGGTTCATGCTTTGTCCTGCAGGCTCTATATAGCTGCCCCTAAAGCGGGCCTCAAGCCCTCGTCCTATTAGTACCGCTAGGCTGAGCCTTACGGCTTTACACCTGCGGCCTATCAACCTGGTGGTCTCCCAGGGGACTTACCCGGTTACCCGGTGGGTGACCTTATCTTGGGGTGGGCTTCGCGCTTAGATGCTTTCAGCGCTTATCCCGTCCAGACATAGATACCCGGCGCTTGCCCTTGGCAGGACAACCGGTACACCAGAGGTCTGTCCACTCCGGTCCTCTCGTACTAGGAGCAGCTCCCCTCAAGTCACCTACGCCCACAGTGGATAGGGACCGACAGTATTGTTACTCCT
Source organism: Armatimonadota bacterium (assembly GCA_052386995.1). GTDB lineage: Bacteria > Sysuimicrobiota > Sysuimicrobiia > Sysuimicrobiales > Humicultoraceae > JBQTJP01. The sequence goes on along the minus strand of JBQTJP010000069.1, from coordinate 3 downwards.
CCA
>JBQTJP010000068.1:0-25571 GCA_052386995.1 Armatimonadota bacterium | reverse complement strand
TTCCCGCAGACCGACGTCTACACCGCCGTGCGCATCCCTAACCCGAACGCCGTCTTCGCGTTCGGCGACGAGCTCTACAACCGGCCGCTCTGGGAGGAGATGGTCGGGCTGTGATCGTCCGCGGGGCGCCCGCCAAGCGCGTTGCGGGTCGACGCGGGCGGATCGAGAAAGGGCTTACCCTCCTCGAGGCGGTGGTCGCACTCGCCATCATCGCGGTCCTGCTGGCCCTCGTGTCCAACGGGTGGAGCGTCCTGACCAGCAGGCGCCTGAACAACCAGGCCCGCAAGCTCGTCGCCGACCTGCGCATGATCGAGCAGCGCGCCCGGACCGAGCGCACGTGCTACCGTATCGTCTTCGCACCGGCCGCCGAAACGTACAACATCCTCCAGTACACCGGCAATGTGGTCCCCGCCCCCTCGGGGGGCGGCAACCAGTGCCCCGATGCCTGGGGCACGACCCCGGCATTTGTAGAGAATACCGGTGACACCGTGTCGCGCCGCATGCCGCCGCGCACCGAGATTGTCTCGACGAGCTTCGCCGGCGACACCGTGACGTTCAGCCCGACCGGCAACCCGAACGCCGGGACGATCACGATCCGGGGCGACACCGGGCAGCAGAAGCAGATCATCGTGGAAGTGATCGGCCGGGTGCGCATCGCGCCCTAGCGCGCAGCGAGGCGGGCGAGGGAGGAGTGGGCCAGACAGTGGGGACTCTGCGAAGGGATCACGCCGGCTCGTCACCACGGCCCGAAAGCTCGCCGCCGACATGCGCATGGTCGAACAGCGGGCCAGAACTGAATTCGGGTTTCTCAACACCGTGACATTCAGCCCCATCGGTGTGCCGAACGCCGGCACCATCACGATGCGCAGCTCGAGGGGGCAGGAGCGGCGCGTGGTTGTGATCAGTGTCGGGCGCGTGCGGATCGAACCGTAGCGATCCGCGGCAGGTTTTTCGTCTAAAAATGCGAACACGTGTGCAATAACCAGACGTGGGGCCGAAGGTTGGCCCCGCGATTCCACGAAAGGAGGTCAGAAGCGAGACGACGATGGGACTCTTCTCAGCTTCCCCCCAGGCCCACGTGGGCATCGACATCGGAAGCGACACACTCAAGGTCGTCGAACTCGCGGGATCGTACCGGACCGGCTTCCGGCTGACGCACATGGGCACTGCCCCAAGCCCGCCGGCGGTCTTCCGGGACGGCGTGCCGGTGGCACCCGAAGAACTGGGGAGCCACGTCCGGGCGTTGCTCGATCGTAGCGGGATCAAGATGGACCGCGCCATCATGGCGGTCGGCGGACAGGCGGTCACGGTGCGTGAAGTGCGCGTGCCGCCCATGACCAAGCAGGAGCTCACCGCGGCGGTGCGCTACGAGGCAGAGCGCTACCTGCCGTACAATATCAAAGAAGTCTACATGGACTATCAGGTCCTCGGTGAGACGACCGAGGAAGGCCGTAAGATGCTCGACGTCATCGTCGTGGCCGCGCGGCAGGACGTGGTCGACCAGATTGTTTCGGTGGCCGACGCCGCGCGGGTGCAGGTGCGCATTCTGGACGTCGAGTCGTTTGCGCTGCTCCGGTCGGTCGTGCCGACCAGCGCCAACGGCCAGACCACGGCGATCGTGGACTTTGGCGCCGAGGCGTCCGATATCCTGATCACCGAAGGCACGCGGCTGCGCTTCACGCGCAACATCCCCATCGGGGGCGCGGCCCTGCTGGCGGCCGTCCGCGAGGCGATGGAAGTCGACCCGGCAACCGCGCGAAGCCTGCTGGAAGAGAAGGGCGAGGTCCTGGAAGAAGGCCGTACCTCCACCGACCATGCCACCGAGCGCCTGCACGACATCATTGCGCCGCACATCGGCGATCTGGTGACGGAGATCCGCCGGTCGCTGGACTACTACCAGACGCGCTCCCGGGCCGCGGTGGTCAATCAGATCCTCCTGGCCGGTGGCCTGTCACGCCTGAAGAATCTCGACAAGGCGATCGGCGCCGAGCTCGGGCTCAACACGGCGGTGGCGTCGCCGTTCATCAACGTGGGCGCGAGCGGAACCGGGATCCCGCAGGACCGTGTCGCCGCGACGGGATCGACGATGGCCGTCGCCGTGGGCCTGGCCATGCGAGGAGGTGACATCAGTTGATTCGCATCAACCTTCTCCCCAAAGTTCCGCGGAAGATCCTCCCGGGTCGCGCGGTCCTCGAAATTGGATCGCCGGTGGCCGTGCTGGCGATCGTCATCATCATGTGGGCCGTCCTCGCCGGGCAGAATGCCGCTCTGCAGCGTGACATCGACGCGGCCAACAAGGAGATTAACGAGCTGGGTCCAACGGTCGCGCGCGTCATCGAGCTCGACCGGCAGATCGCCGCGATGCGCGAGCGCGAGCGGGTCGTGGCCGATCTGCTCAAGCAACAGCTCCCCGCGGCCGCGATCCTCAACGAGATCCGGCTGCTGATCCCCAAAGAGGTCTGGGTGGTGACCATGAACGTGCCCGAACCCTCGTCGCTCACCCTCGAGGGCATGGCGCTCAACTATTATGCGGTGGCCCGCCTGATGGACAACCTGGCCAGCGGCCAGATGTTCCGGGATGTGGACCTCACCGTCGTGCAGCTCGAGAAAGTCGGGGTGAACGAGGTCGTCCGCTATCAGATCACCGCGCGGATCTCGAAACCGCAGGCGATGGGGGGTGACCGGCCGTGAGAGGGTTCACAGCGCGCGAGCGGCTGCTGTTCGCGTTCGTGATCTCCGCGGCGCTCGCCACGGTGTTCTGGCTGTTCATCTGGACTCCAGGAACAGCGCGCCAGGCCAAGCTCCGTGAGGAGCTGAACAACAAGCGGGCCGAAGTGACCCGCCTCCGGGCGCTGGCCGCGACGCGCGATCAGAAAGAGCAAGAATTCGCCACCCTGTCAGAGCGGATCCGGCTGCTCGAAGTCCGGCTGCCGGCCGAGCGGGAGATCCCCCGGCTGATCCGGCAACTTCAAGATTTGGCCCGGGAGATCGGGACCAAAGTCACGCTGATCCGCCCCGGCGCCCTTCAGGCGGGCCAGGCAGCCCAGCCTGGGGCTCCGCGCCCTGCCGGACAGCCCGCGCCGACGCCTGCGCCCGCGGCGGCCGAGCCCAGGTATCGCCAGTTCCGGTTGGATCTCGCATTCGATGGGACATACGGGGATTTGATCGCGTTCCTCGGGCGCCTGGAGAACTTTCAGCGATTCCTGGTGCTGACTCAGGTATCCATCAGCATCGGCGAGCTCCCGGTGCTCAAGGTCACGATGGCGGCCAACACGTTCGTGCTCCCGAAAGTGGGAGCGGCACCGGCGCCGCCGTAGTCAGGGCCAGGGTTCCAATTGCCGAACCGTCTGGCCAGCCTGCTCGACCGCGAGCAGGACCAGATCGCACTGTCGTGGGCGTCCGCGCTCTCGCGGCTGCGACCGTCGGCGTACGTCTATCGACCTCTTGAAGAACTTCGCCGGCTCGGTCGGTCATATCTGACCGAGCTGGTGGCGTATCTCGACTCCGACGATCCGACCGAGCTATGCAACTTCATACGTCGCGAAGCCGCGCTGCGCCTCAACATGGGATTCGGCGCGGCCGAGGTCGTGCAGGGCTTCATCTCATTCCGCGAGCTGGCACAGGATCTCTGCGGCCAGATCGTGCCCGATGAGGCGACGCGGTTGGCCCTCGTGCGTAGCCTCATTGAGGCGACCGATTTCACGATCGTCGAGTTCGTCACGCAATTCCACGCCCTCTCCGAACAGCGCTCCGCCTCGCAGGCCGACGAGATGGACAAATTGCAGCGGGCGTTGATCGATCAGGCGGTGCAGGACGAAGTCACCGATCTCTTCACCGCGCAGTTCTTCGACGAGCATCTGAACGTGGAGGTCAAGCGCGCGGCTCGCTACAACCGGGCATTCGCGCTCATCGTGCTGGACATCGACAACTTTCAGGAGTATCACGGCCGGTACGGGACCATGGCGGCCTCCGCCGCGCTGCAAACTGCCGCGGACGCGCTGCGCGAGATGACGCGCGAGCTCGACGTCAAGGCCCGCACCGACGAATCGGAATTTGGCGTGGCGCTCCCCGAGACGCCACTGGACGCGGCGATGGTCGTGGCCGAGCGCCTCCGCACGGAGATCGGGAACGCGTCGCCATCCCCCGCCGCCGGTGGAGTGGGAGGCGAGGGCCTGGCCGCGTCGATCGGGGTGGCTGCTTTCCCGACGCACGGGACGACTTCCCGCGAGTTGCACAGCGTCGCGCGGCGGGCCCGGGACCAGGCCCGCCTGCTGGGCGGCAACATGGTCAACGAGGCCGCGCTGTAAACGCGGCCCCGCCGATCACTTCACCGAGAATTGTTGAGCCGAACGGATGTTACAGCCGGGACACACGCATGCGCTGATCCTGCAGCATTCGGTTCGCCTCGCTGTGCGTCAGCCAGGTGCTCGTTTGCTGGTAGACCAAATAGCGCAGGAACCCAACGACCGACATGTACTGGGTCTCCGGGGTGAACGACTTCAGGTTCTCGACGCGCGGGAGGGACACCAATCCCACCTCGAACTGCGGGGTCGGCGCCGTCACCGCGGGGGCCGCCGCCGGCGGTGCGGCCTGGGTGCGCGGCGCGTAGATGATAATGATCGACACGACCACGCCGTCCAATCCAAAGGCGATCCCGTGCTGATCGTAGGCCATGCCGAGCAGTCCCTCGACGACCGCATCCGCAAACTGCCCGCCGTAGACCCGCCGCACGTCGGCGGCCGTCGAGCCCAGGGCGATCCCTTCGGCCGTGCGCAGCAGGCTGTTGGTGGTCGAGACGGCGCGGACGATGCCATCGGTCACGTAGACGTTCAAGCCGTAGCGCGGGAACGCGTGCAGTGTGCTGTCCCGCAACTCTCGGATGTCGGCCGGCGGGCCGAGCCGGCCGAGTGACGATGAGGCCGACCGGCCGAGCACGACACCTGCCAGACTCTGCCCGGGGACGACCAGAACGGGAGGCGGTCCCTGCTGTGCGACGACCGGAAGCGCAAGACCCAGGATCAGTGCGGCAAGAAACGACCAGGTACCTCGCGTCATTGGTTACCCTCCCTCGACGTGGCGACCCGGAGGCCGCGCAGCGACGTCTGCTGGTGCGTATGCGAGGTCAACACCTACTTTTCGTCTTCCCGTCCTGGTTCTCCTGCAGACCTGTTCGCGCGGCGCGCGTCAGAGGCGGCAGCCCGCGCGCTGGGCGCCGCATCGCAATCGCGTGAGGACGCCTGATCTGATCATCCTGGCTGCCCTGGGTGCCATCCTGGGCAGTTTCGCCAACGTGTTGATCCACCGGCTGCCGAGGGGAGAGTCGATTGTCTTCCCCGGGTCCAGATGCCCGCACTGCGGCTCCCCGATCCGACCCTGGGACAACCTGCCGCTGGTGAGTTTCATCCTGCTCCGCGGGCGATGCCGGCGCTGCGGCGCCACCATCGCCTGGCGATATCCCCTCGTGGAGTTCATCATGGCGACGCTCGTCCTCGCCGTCGGCCTGCGCTTTCGGGAGCTGGTGCCGTTCCTGTCGGCGCTGATCCTTGTGTTCCTGCTCGTCGTGATCACGTTCATCGATCTCGATCACCAACTCATTCTCAACCGCCTGACGTACCCTGGGATCGTGATCGGATTGTTGATGTCCGTCCCAAGCGGCGATGTGCTGAACGCCGCTCTCGCGGGACTCGGCGCGGCCGCACTCATCCTGGCGATCGTCGTGCTCAGCCGCGGCGGCATGGGCGGGGGCGACGTGAAGCTTGCGGCGCTGATGGGCGTCTTCCTGGGATGGCCGTCGATCGCGGTCGCCCTGTTCCTCGCGTTCCTTGCCGGCGGAGTGGTCGGCCTTCTGCTGCTGGCGCTGCGGCTGCGCGGACGCAAGGACGCGATCCCATTTGGCCCGGCGCTGGCTGCGGGCGCCGTCGCCGCGTTGTTTTGGGGCGATGCGATCGCGCGGTGGTACTGGCCGCGATGACGAGCCGGCATTACGCTCGCGAGACGTGGACCGCGCGCATCGAGAGTCTCAATCTACGTCTATTGTGGAGGAGTTCAGGGCAATCTGTTGAAGTGTAGCATCCCTTAGGCGGGGCCTGCCGGGGGGCTCCACTAGTACGCACCGTCGAGACACTGGAGGGGCCGATGCGGAAGGCCGTTGCCTATCTCCGAACACACCCACTTATCGCGTTACTGGCCGTCGCGGGCATCGCGGCGATCCTCGTGCTCGTCGTTCTGCCGCAGCGCTCAAGACCGCTCGACACGAGCGCGACGGCTCCGATGGCACCGGTCGCGGCCACGCCTCCGGCACCGGCGCCTGCACCGGCACCTGCGGGCCCGGCCGCTCCAGGTGCTGCGGTCTCGCCCGGGGCACCGACTACCGCGGCGCCGCCGGCACCCGCTGCATCGCCCAAACCCGTCGCATCGCCAAGACCCGGTGTTCCGGTCGACGCGGGGCGTACGGATCCGTTCGGACCGCTCGTCCGCCAGCAGCAGCCGGGTGGTGGAGGCGGGCTTCCCCCGCTCCCGCCCGCGCCCCTGCCGCCTCCGCTCTTCCCCGGGCAGCAGCCCGGCCAGCCAGGTGGGCCGCCCGTGCCCGCGCCGAAGGAAGCCAGTGGCGCGGCGCTCGTCGGCATTCTGGGAGATGGCGGCGCGGTCGCCATCATCAAGATTGGGAAAGACACGTTCATCGTTGTGCCCGGTGACGTCATTGCTGGAAAGATCCGCGTCGAAGTCGTGGACGTGTCCAAGCGCCTAGTCATTCTCGAGCAAGAAGGTGAACGGTTCGAACTGAAGATGGGAGGGGTGAACGGACCGCATGTCGCCGCTGCCGCATCGTCGCACTTCAACTAAACTTCTCAGCATCCTAGCTTTCACCCTCACGCTGACTCTCGTGCCGGTGCCGCACGCGGCGCCGCAGGCCAGCGGTGTCCGTATCACGCAGGTGACGGTGAAGGTCTTCGGGGACACCGTGCAGCTGACGGTTGTCGGCACCGGTCCGCTGACCTATCGAACCCTGCAGCTATCCTCGCCTCCGCGCCTGGTCATCGATCTTCCCGGCGCGTTTGTTGGCCCCGCCGTGCCCCCGCTTATCGATGTAGAGCGGGGCGGCGTGGCGCGTGTGAGGATCGGGCAATTCCAGGACCGGCCGGCGATTGTCCGTGTCGCGATCGACATGGACAACGCCCTGCCGTTCACACTGGCGACGGCCGCGCCAGCGGTTCTGACGGCCAAGTTCGCTTCACGCGGGCAGGTTGCCGCCGTATCGGCGCCCGCACCAGCACTGGCGCCCGTATCGGCACCCGCGGTTGCGGCCCCGCCGCCGCCGCTCCCGCCCGTCGCGCAGGCGCAGCCTCCGGCCCCGCCGGCGCTTCCCGTGACGCCCACGCCTGCCGCGCCCCCTGGGGCGCCCGCCGCCGCGCCGGGCCGGATCACGATGGAGTTTCGTAGTAGCGAGCTCGCCGATGTGCTGAGCGCGCTGGCGAAGGCCTGCAACATCAACGTCGTAACCGACGCATCCGTCAAGGGCATGGTGACCGTGCGTCTGATCGATCTGTCCTGCGAGGAAGCTCTGCGGTTCATCCTGGAGGCCAACAACCTCGGATTCCGCCGCATCGGTCGCAACCTCATCATCATGTCCGCGGACAAGCTCGTGCCCCCGCCTGAGACGCCCGAGGCGATCACGTACTCGATTGGGTTCGGCGTCGCCCGGGAGGTCGCCGACACAGTCCGCGCGTCTGTGCCGGGCATCCGCGTGACCCAGGACGCCCGGTCCAATCAGATCGTCGTGGTTGGGACGCAGGCGCAGCACGAGGAAGTGCGCAAGATTCTGGCCGGTCTGGACATCCAGCTCGCCCAGGTTATGATCGAAGCCCGGGTCGTGGACATCAGCGTTGAAGATCTCCGGAACCTGGGCCTCCGGTGGGGACTGACCGGCGATCCGCCGACAAACGTGATCCAGATCACGGGCACGCCGCCTCCCGCCACCTCGAGTGGAGGTCAGATTCAGGTTGGCGTCGCCGGCTTCACCATCTTTGCCGCGCTCACCGCGCTGATCGATCAGAAGAAGGCGCGCGTGCTCAGCGCACCGCGCGTGGCGGTGCTGGACAACAACGAGGCCGAGGTAAACCTGGGTGAGGAAATTCCGATCCCGGCGACCGACGCCAGCGGCCGTGTCACGTTCTCGTTCAAGCCCGTCGGCGTGATCCTGAAGATCCTGCCAAAGGTCAACCGCGACGGTCTGATCACGACCCGGGTGTCGCCCGAGGTCTCGTCGGTCATCACACTGCTGCAGCCCGGGAACATCCCGCGGCTCTCTACCCGCAAGGCGACCACGACGGTGACGGTTCGCAGCGGGGAGTCGATCATCATCGGCGGACTGATCAGTACGCAGGAGCGCATCAACGTCATCAAGGTCCCGCTCCTCGGGGATATTCCGCTCATCGGCAACTTGTTCCGGTACACCAGCGTGGACCGGAGGGACACGGAAGTCATCTTCATCATCACTCCGCTACTCTTGCCTGGTCCCGGCGCGCCGACGCCCGCCGCGACCCCGCGCCCGTAGGGAGGAGCCGTCGATGCGCCTTGTCATCCTGAGCGCGTTCCTCGTGGGTGCCCTGACGGCGATGGCGGCCGCGCAGGCGCTCCCGGTGTTCAATGCCACGCGGCTCTACCGGACCGAAGCCGAGTTCATGCGGGCCATCCAGCCGTACCAGCAGGCCATCCAGGCCGACGCCCGCAACGCCCGGGCGCACTACTGGCTCGGCGTGGCGTACTTCGAAGGGTACCGGCAGTCGAGGTCAGGCATCGCGCCCTACGCCACGGGCTACTTGCCCCGGGCGATCGCGTCCCTGACGGAGTCGCTCAAGCTCGACCCGAGCCACCTGGGAGTGTATGGGATTCTCATCGATGCCCTGACCTCAGCCGGCGAGTACGACAAGGCGGAGGCGGTCAAGGACCAGCTGCGCCAGCGCACCCGGCCCGAGTGGCTGACACCAGGACCCGCCATCGGACCGTGACGGCGTAGCACGCTGCTCCGCACGGTGCTCGAAGGGCGGCCACCACCGGCCGCCCTTTCGTCCTGCGTGGCCGGCGGTAGCGGACAGTTTAACCACCAGGCCACTACCGACGGGTCTGAGCCGTTGAAAGCGGCGGTCCCGTGACGTATGCTACGGCCTGTATGTCCGCCCCCGTCGCCGTCGCCGGGACCGATCGCCTGACGCGCCTGCGCGCCCGCGTCGGCGCCGCCGGCCTCGACGCCGTGGTCCTGACGAAGCCGCAGAACGTGACCTACATGACCGGATTCGCCGGCTCGGCAGGGATCGCGATCGTCACCCAACCCGAGGTCTACCTGATCCTGGACTTTCGATACCTGGAGCAGGCCGCGGCTCAGGCGCCCCTGTGCCGGCGCGTGAAGGCGAACGGGCCGCTCATTGATGCCGCCGCGGGCGTGCTCCGTGAGACGGCAGTGCGGCGGATCGGCGTCGAAGCGGATGCGATGCCCGTGGGGTCGTTCAGGCGGCTGCAAAACGCCCTCGAGCCCGCCGAGATCAGTCCGTTAGAAGGGTTGGATCATCTCAGATGGCAGAAGGGCCCCGACGAGATCGACGCGATGCGCCGGGCCGCCGCCATCGCTGATGCGGCGTTTGCCGCCGTGCTGCCCGCGATCCGCCCGGGGGCGATCGAGCGAGAGATCGCAGCGGCGCTGGAGTACGAGCTCCGGCGGCGCGGGTCGGAGCGCATGCCGTTCGATCTCATCGTCGCCTCGGGGCCGCGCTCAGCCCTTCCCCATGGTATCGCCTCAGACCGCGTCATCGGGAACGGAGAGTTTGTCTCGATCGATTTCGGCGCGGTCACATCCGGCTATAATTCCGACTGCACCCGCACTCTCGTGACCGCGCCCGTCAGCGAGCAGCACCGCCGGGTCTACGACGTCGTGCTCTCGGCGCAGATGGCCGCGCTGGAGAAGTTGCGCGCGGGGATGCTGGGCCGCGAGGCCGACGCCGTGGCCCGAATCCTCATCACGGAGGCCGGGTTCGGCGAAGCGTTCGGGCACAGCCTCGGCCACGGGGTAGGGCTGGCGGTGCATGAAGGCCCCACGCTGTCCCCGCGTGAAGAGGCATCGGTGCCTGCCGGCGCGGTCGTGACCGTGGAGCCGGGGATTTATCTGCCGGGCTGGGGCGGCGTCCGTATCGAGGACCTGGTCGTCGTCACCGACAGCGGATGCGACGTGCTCACCCATCTTCCCAAGACCCTGCATGAGGTGAGCGCGTGATCTCGTCGAATGATTTCCGACCCGGGGTCGTCGTAACGCTCGACGGCGAGCTGTACGCGATCGTGGCGTCACAGCACGTCAAGCGGGGCCGCGGCAGCGCCTACGTCCGCGCGCGCGTGCGCAACCTCAAGACAGGGGCCATCACCGAGCGCACCTTCAACGCCGGCGAGCGCGTGCCGCACGCATTCCTCGAGCGGCGGGATATGCAATACCTGTACCATCAGGATGCCGACTACGTGTTCATGGACGAGCGGTCGTTCGAGCAGGTGAGCCTGAGCGCCGATCTGCTGGGGGATGCCACGCGCTTCATGAAGGATAACACCGTGGTCACCGTCGTCCATTACGAGGACCGGCCGATCGCCGTCGAGCTGCCGAACACGGTCGAGCTGGCCGTGGTGGAGACGCCGCCGGGCATCCGGGGCGATACCGCCTCGGGCGGATCCAAGCCCGCCCGCCTGGAGACCGGAGCCACGGTTCAGGTGCCGCTGTTCGTGCAGCAGGGGGATGTGGTCCGCGTCGACACGCGCACCGGAGAGTATCTCGAGCGAGCGTTCTGAGTCGCTCCACCCCGGCCGCCCTCGAATCGTACCCGCGGGGCGCATGATTCCCCTTCCTGACGGCTGCTGGTAAAATACTGTCGTGCAGGACCACCCACGGGCATGTTCCGACTCACGAGCTCCGTCGCCAGGAGGTCGCGGTCGGCACCGCTGCGGTGGCTGCGCCGTTTTTGAGGCCGCGCGATGGTGACCTCCCGCCGCCGGCGCGCACGCGACCTCGCTCTCCAGGTGCTCTTTCAGCATGACGTCGGCGGTCTGCCGGTCAGGGAAGCGCTCAGCGCGGCCCGCGGTCAGCACCCCGCCGCCGACTGGGAGTTCGTAGAAACCGTCTGCACCGGCACGGTGACACATGCGCGGGAACTCGACGCCCTCATCGAGCCGCTGCTGGCAGACTGGACCCTCGAGCGGCTCGCGAACGTCGACCGGACGATTCTGCGCCTGGCCCTCTTCGAACTGAAGCACACCGACACACCCTCAGGGGTTGTGATCAACGAGGCCGTGGAGCTGGCCAAGCGCTATGGCACCGAGGCATCTGGCGCATTCGTCAATGGGGTGCTGAGCGCGGCGCTGCAGGCGGTCCGGCCTCAGGCGCAGCGCCCTGCGTCGCGGGGGCGATGACGCCCGATCCCTGCCCGCGGGTGCGCGCCCACCTGTGGGTGCACGGTCACGTTCAGGGAGTGGGGTTTCGATTTTTCGTGCAGCGACGCGCGCGCGCACTCAGCCTAGCCGGTTTCGTGCGAAACTTGTCCGACCGGCGGGTAGAGGTGGCGGTTGAGGGACCGGCCGGCAACGTGCAGGCGATGATCGAGACGGTACGGGAAGGTCCTCCCGGAGCGGCCGTCAGCGAGGTCACCCTGGACTGGGAGGAGCCGCGAGGCCAGACCGACTTCAGGATTCGAACCGATCACGATGGCTGAGCGCGCGGCCCCGCCGCTTGATCTGTCATCCTATCTGGCCTCGCGCACACGGATGGTCGACGCCGCGCTCGATGCGGCGCTGCCGACGGCGGATGTGCTCCCAGGGCCGCTGCATGCGGCGATGCGCTACAGCCTCTTCGCCGGCAGCAAGCGGCTGCGGCCCATGCTCGTCGTCGCCGGCGCCGAGGCCGTCGGCGGCCGGATCGACGACGTGCTCGACACCGCGTGCGCCGTTGAACTGATCCACACGTACTCGCTGATCCACGACGATCTGCCCTCGATGGACGACTCGGCGATCCGCCGCGGCCAGCCGACATGCCACGTCGCCTTCGGAGAGGCGCTGGCTGTGCTTGCGGGTGACGCCCTGCACGCGCTCGCGTTCGAGCTGCTGGCGAAGACGGCGGGCACCGCCGGGCCGGCGCGAACGATCCAGGTGATCGAAGACGTGGCGACCGCGATCGGCACGCAGGGAATGGTCGGCGGCCAGGTGCTCGATCTCCTGGCGGAGAACCGGCCGGTGCTCGCGCGCCTGGGGCGGTGGCCCGAGATCCCCTCCGACGGCGTCAACAGAATCCACAGATGGAAGACCGCGGCCCTGATCCGCGCGTCGGTCCGTGCCGGCGCGATCCTCGCCGGCGCGAGTCCGGAGCACCTTCGGGCGCTGTCGACGTACGGCGAGCATCTTGGCCTGGCGTTTCAGATCATCGACGACGTGCTCGATGAAACGGGCGAGGCCGCGGTGCTCGGCAAGGACGCGCGAGCGGACGCCGCCCGTGCCAAGCTCACGTTTCCGGCGGCGTTTGGCATCGACGAATCGCGGTCGATCGCGGGGATTGAAACGGAGCGTGCGATTGCTGCGCTCCATATCCTCGGTCCACGAACCGGCGTGCTCCAGCAGCTGGCGCGCGCACTCCTCGTGCGGGAGGCGTAGCGACGCTGTGGCGGCTCCGGCTCGGGTGGCCCGTGCAAGACCCGCGGCCGGCCGCATCCGCCTCGATCACCTGGTGGTGGCCCGCGGGCTCGCGCCCAGCCGGCATCAGGCCGAGTCGGCCATTCGAGCCGGGGAGATCTTCGTCGACGGGATGCGCAAGGACAAGCCGGGGGTGCTGGTTCCCCAGGGCGCGGCCGTGGAGCGCCGCGCCCGCGGAGGTATCTATGTGAGCCGCGGAGGGATCAAGCTCGCGGCGGCCCTCGATGCCTTTGGCGTGGCCCCGGCCGGCCTTGTCGCTCTGGACGTCGGATCGTCCACGGGCGGCTTTACCGACTGCCTGCTACAGCGCGGGGCAAGCCGCATCTACGCGGTCGATGTTGGGCGGGGACTGCTGCACTGGCGCCTGCGGCGGGATGCCCGCGTCGTGGTGCTGGAAGGCCGCCACGCGGCGCGCCTTCGCCCGGGCGATCTGCCGGAGCCCATTGACCTGGCCACGGTCGATTGTTCTTTCATCTCGCTCTCGAAGGTCCTGCCGGCCGTAGCGGCGTTGCTGCGCGAAGGCGGCCGGGTCGTCGCCCTGGTGAAACCGCAGTTTGAAGCCGGGCCCAAAGCCGCGCCGCGAGGGGTCGTCCGAGATCCGGCGGTTCACGAGGAGGTTCTGCGCCGGGTGATCGGCGACGTCCGCGCTCTCGGCCTGACCCCGATGGGCATCGTTCCTTCACCGCTGCTGGGCCCGCAGGGCAATCGGGAGTTCTTCGTTCTTGCCGTCAAGGAGAGACTGTCCGCCCAAGGTTCGGTCGATAATTCAACTGAGGCGATCAGGCAGGCCGTGCGAAGTGGAGAGCCCGCCGGTACACGCATCGTCACCGGGTCGGCCGGGGCCGAGTGATGCGGATAGGCATGCTGGTAAACCCGGCCAGGTTTTCCGCGTACCCGCAGGCCCCCGCGCTGCTCGCCGACGCCCTGCGTCTGCTGGACGAGCGCGGCGCCGTGGTGCGGATGAATGCGGCGGGGGCGGCGCTGGCCAAGCGGTCAGACCTGGCGGTCGGGGACGAGGCGCTGCTCGCGGATGGCGACTTGCTGGTTGTCCTCGGTGGAGACGGGACGATTCTGTCCGCGGCGCGGCTGGCTGCGGGCCGGGTTCCCATCCTGGGCGTCAACATGGGAGGATTCGGATTCCTGGCCGAGGTTGCGCTCGACGAACTGCCCGCGGCGATCGATCGCGTCACCGCCGGCGCGAGCAGCATCGACGAGCGGGCCATGCTGTCGGCGGAGATTGCCGATGGCGAGACCGTACGGCGGCGCTGCGTAGCCCTCAACGACATGGTCGTCGCTAAGACGGGCGTCGCCCGCCTGGTGCGGGTCGCGACCTGGGTCAACGGCGAGCACCTCTCGACCTATCCCGCCGACGGCGTGATCGTCGCCACCCCAACCGGATCGACGGCTTATTCGCTGTCGGCGGGCGGGCCGATTGTCCATCCTCAGGTCGATGTCATCGTCGTGACGCCGATCTGCCCCCATACGCTGACGGCGCGTCCGGTGGTCGTCTCCGGAGGCGCGGCGGTGACGGTGGAGCCACTCGAGGCCGGCGACGACACGCGGCTCAGTGTCGATGGTCAGGAGAGCTTTCCGCTACGAGATGGAGAGCGCGTGATCGTGCGCCGTGCAGAGGTACGCGCCCGTCTGGTCCGCTTGCGCGCGCCCAGCTTCTACAGTATCCTCCGCACGAAGCTGGCCTGGGGAGAGCGGTAATGCTAACCGGAGTGCGGATCAAGGACTTCGGACCGTTCGAAGCGGTCGCCGTCGAGTTCGGACCCGGCTTCAACGTCGTCAGCGGCGACGAAGCCGCGGCGCGGACGCTGATCGATGCTATCGGCGCCGCGCTCGGCGGCCCCGTTGCCGCGGATGCGGTCCGGCCGCGCGCCAGCGCCTCCCTCGAGGCCCGCTTTGCGCTCACGGCCGAAAGCCCCGCGGAACAGTGGTTGCGCGCCCAGGGGCTGGGCACCCGCGATCTCGTGGTCACCCGCGAGGTCGCTGCCGACGGGCGCTCGCGGACGAGGGTCAACAGCCGTGAGATGCCCCTCGAAGCGCTCCAGGTCCTCGGCGATCTCCTGATCGAGGTCAACGCTGCGCAGGGGAGCGGCAGGCTGCTGCGTCCCTCGGCGCAGAGGGACGTTCTGGATGCGTTCGGCAGCCCCTCCCTCGATGCACTCCGCGGGGAGATTGCCGAGCGGCTGGAGCGGCGGCAGGCACTGCGTGCCGAGCAGCAGTCGCTGAAGGATGCCGAGCGTGACCGCCTCAAGCACATCGACATTCTGACGCAGCAGGTACGTGAGATCGACGCCGCCGCGCCCCAGCCCGGAGAGGATGAAGCTCTCGCGGCACGTCGCGCCCGGCTGCTCAATGCCGAGAGGCTTGCCGCATCGGCCCGCGACGCCTATACCGCACTCACGGAGGCCGAAGGGCAGGCCGCCACGGATCCGCTGGGTCGGGCGAAGGCGGCCCTTCGCGACGTCGCCTCCGTCGACCCGCTGCTGGGGCGAATCGCCGATCGGCTGGAGGCGCTGGCCGGCGAGTTCGCCCAGGTGACCGATGAACTTGGCCAGTATGTGACGGGAGTCGAGGCGCGGCCGGGCGAGCTCGCGGCAATCAACCACCGCCTGGACGTGCTGCGCGGCCTGCGGCAGAAATACGGAGATTCCGTCGATGCAATGCTCAAATTCCGCGCTCAGGCCTCATCGACCCTCTCGACGCTGCAGGGCAGCGACGCGCGTGGTCCTCAGATCGCCTCCGAGATGCTCGCGCTGGAGCACGAGCTGGCCGATCGGTGTGAGCGTCTGTCGGTGCTCCGCCGCGAGACGGCCGCGCGGTTTGCGGCCGATGTCGACGCGCAGCTGGCCACGCTCGAAATGGGGCGTTTGCGGTTGACGGTCACGTTCGCCCGCGACCCCGATCCCGATGGCATACTGACGGGCGATCAGCGCGTGGCGGTCGGGCCCGCGGGTGCCGACCGGGTGACCTTCCTGCTCGGCGGGGCGTCGGGTGAGGCCCCGAAGCTCATCGAGCAGGCGGTCTCGGGCGGGGATCTGGCGCGCGTGCTGCTCACCATCCGGCACGTCCTCGCCGCGGCCGGTGGAATCCAGACGATGCTCAGCGCCGACATCGATGAGGGCGTCGGGACGCGAACCGCGAGGGCGCTCGGGCAGGTGCTCGACGCGGTCGCGCGCGCGCGGCAGCTCATCTGCGTGACGCGTCTTCCTCAAGTTGCCTGCCTGGCCGGCCGGCACGTGCTCGTGGAGAAAGAGGCCGCCGGCGCCCGCGGCCGCGTCCAGGTGCGTGCGCTCGAGGCCAAGGATCGCGTCGGCGAGATCGCTCGCATGCTCAGCGGCCGCATGCCCGCGACGGTCGCCCGAGAGTACGCGGCCGAACTGCTCGGGCGAGCGCAGCGCACCAGTGCGGCCAGCATCATTCCAGGCGACGCGCGAGGAGGGAAACTGTGACGAAATACATCTTCGTGACCGGTGGCGTTGCATCTGCGCTGGGCAAGGGGATCACCGCGGCATCGATCGGGCGCCTGCTCAAGAGCCGCGGGCTCCGGGTGACCCTGCTCAAGTTCGATCCGTACGTCAACGTGGATGCCGGTACGATGAACCCCCACCAGCACGGCGAGGTCTTCGTCACGGTCGACGGCGCCGAAACGGACATGGATCTGGGGCACTACGAGCGGTTCATCGACGAGCGCCTCGGGCGGGCGAACAACACCACCACGGGCAAGATCTACAATGCCGTCATTGCCCGTGAACGGCGGGGCGAGTATCTGGGCGGCACGGTGCAGGTGATTCCTCACGTCACGAACGAGATCAGGGACGAGATCCGGGGCCTCGCGCGGTCCACCGACGCCGATGTTGTGATCGTCGAGGTCGGAGGCACCGTCGGCGACATCGAAGGTCTGCCGTTCCTGGAGGCGATCCGGCAGTTTCGCCGCGCGGTGGGCGAGGAACATGTGATGTACATTCACGTCTCCCTCATTCCGTATCTGCGCGCGGCCGGAGAGCTGAAGACCAAACCGACGCAGCACAGTGTCAAGGAGTTGCGCGGCATCGGCATCCAGCCCGACGTGATCCTCTGCCGCACCGAACGCCCGCTCGGCCGTGGACTGAAGGAGAAGATTGCCCTGTTCTGCGACGTCGAGCCCGAAGCGGTGATCCAGGCGGTTGACGCGCAGAGCATCTACGAAGTGCCCCTCATCCTCGAGGATGAAGGACTCGGGCGCATCATGGTCGGGCGGCTGGGTCTCGACGTTCCCGAGCCCGATCTGGCGGAGTGGCGGGAGATCGTGCACCGGATCCGCCACCCGCAGGGCACGGTGCGGATCGCGATTGTCGGGAAGTACATGGGGGTCGAAGACTCCTACGTCAGCGTCGTGGAGGCGCTGCATCACGGCGGCATCGCGCACAACTGCCGCGTGGACGTCACGAAGATCGACTCGGAGCACATCGCGCGGTGGGATGAGGCCACGCTTCACTCAGAGCTCTCCGGGCACCACGGGATCCTGGTGCCGCCCGGCTTCGGATCTCGAGGCGTCGAGGGCAAGGTGCGCGCGATTCAGTACGCGCGCGAGCACAACGTACCCTTCCTGGGTAGCTGCTACGGAATGCAGTGGGCCGTCGTGGAGTTCGCGCGGCATGTCTGCGGGCTGGAAGGGGCGAATACCACCGAGGTCGACCCTCAGACGCCGCATCCGGTCATCTCGCTCCTCGCCGAACAGCGAGGAATCGTCGCCAAAGGAGGGACAATGCGGCTTGGTCAGTATCCATGCCGGCTCTCCCCAGGGTCGCTCGCGGCCGCGGCATACGGTGTGCTCGAAGTCGGCGAGCGGCACCGCCATCGATACGAGGTCAACAACCTGTACCGTCCGATCCTGGAAGCGCACGGCATGCGCATCACCGGCATCTATCCCGATCAGGATCTGGTCGAGATCATCGAGCTGGCAGGGCATCCGTGGTTCGTCGGTACCCAATTCCATGGCGAGTACGAGTCGAGGCCGAATCGAGCGCACCCGCTCTACCGGGCGTTCATCCGGGCCGCCCTTGATCGGACCGCGGTCGTGACGAGCTCGATTGCTGAGGAGGTGCCGACATGAGCGGTGCCGTCTACATCAACGGTCGGATCACCTCGAAGCATGAGGCGCTGATCCCTGCGTACGACCACGGGTTCCTCTATGGGGACGGGGTCTTTGAGGGAATCCGTGTCTACGGGGGCAGGATCTTCAAGCTCGAGGAGCACCTCGACCGGCTGTACTCTTCGGCGCGGCACATCCTGCTCGAGATCCCACTATCCCGCGAGGCCATGCGTGAGGCGATCGTCGACACCGTGCGCGCCTCCGGTTTGCGTGACGCCTACATCCGTCCGGTCGTCAGCCGCGGCGCGGGTGACCTGGGCATCGATCCGCGCAAGTGCCCGCGTCCCACGGTTGTCATCATCGTGGATGCCATCCAGCTCTATCCCAAAGAGGCCTACGAGCGCGGCCTGCGGATGATCACCGCCACCGTGCGCCGCCCGGCTCCCGACGCCCTCAACGGGCGGATCAAATCGCTGAACTACTTGAACAATATCCTCGCCCGCATCGAGGCCAACCAAGCCGGTGCCGACGAAGCGCTGATGCTGAACCCCAACGGATACGTCTGCGAGTGTAGCGCCGACAATGTGTTCGTCGTCGAGCGCGGCGAGGTCTGGACCCCAGCCCCGCACCTGGGTCTGCTGCAGGGCGTGACGCGAGACGTGGTGCTCGGCCTGGCGGCCGACCTGGGCATTCCCGCGACCGAGCGTATCTTCACCCTGTACGACGTGTACGCGGCCGACGAGTGTTTTCTCACCGGCACCGGGGCCGAAGTCGCTCCCGTGGTGGAGATCGACGAACGGCAGATCGGTGACGGGCGCCCCGGACCGGTGACGCAGCGCCTCACCGCCGCCTTCCGTGAGCTGGTTCGCCGCAGCGGAACGCCCGTGTTCCCCGAAGAGGCGCCTTCTCCTCGGCGGTGAGCGACGAGCCCACGATTTCTTCGCGCCTGGTGTTCCGCGGTCAGGTGGCCACGGTGCGCATCGACGACGTCCGGCTGCCCAGCGGCCGGATCGGGCACCGTGAGATCATCGAGCATCCCGGAGCCGCGGCGATCGTCCCGCTGACCGATGCCGGCGAGGTGGTGCTCGTCCGCCAGTATCGCAAGACCGTCGAGAGCACGTTGCTGGAGATCCCCGCGGGCAAACTCGACCCCGGCGAGAGTCCGCTTGCATGCGCGCGGCGAGAACTCGCTGAAGAGACGGGATTTCGCGCCGACGTCATGACGCCCCTGGTGACCTTCGTGCCGTCGCCTGGGATTCTCACCGAGGCCATCACCATCTTCCTCGCCCGCGGCCTGTCGCCCCATCGGGTCACCGCGCCTGTCGATGAAGAAGGGCTGCGGGTCGAACGCGTGCCGCTGGAGCGCATCCGTTCGCTCATCGAGGCAGGCGAGATTCGTGACGGCAAATCGCTGGTAGGGCTCCTGCTGGCGTTGAGCGTGCCGGACACCGGCGAGCGGGCGCGGTAATGGGTCCTCGCCGCGCATCGCCGCCCTCCGGTCCGATGGCCTCCGCCCGTGAGGCCTATCTCGCCTACGTTCTCACCGAGCGCGGTCTCGCCCGCCACTCGGTGGACGCGTACGCGCGCGATCTCGGTGATTTCATCCAATTCGCGGCCCGGCGCGGTGTCTTGAGGCCGGAGGACGTCCATCGGTCGACGATAGCGCTGTATCTGCTGACACTTCGCCGCCGCGGACTTGCGCCGAGCTCGGTCGCCAGACGGCTGGCGGCGATCCGCGGCTGGACGTCGTTTCTGCTGCGTGAGGAATTGATCGGCGATGATCCGGCCCTCGATCTGCGACCGGCCCGGCTGCCACGCCGCCTGCCGGGCATCCTGACGGTTGAGGAGGTGGAACGGCTCCTCGCCCAGCCGCACGGGTCAGGCCCCCGGGCGCTGCGCGATCGCGCGATCATGGAGCTGCTCTACGCGGCGGGGCTTCGGGTCAGCGAGCTCGCGGCCCTCGACGTCGGGGACATTCAGCTCGCCACCGAATATGTCCGGTGCCTCGGGAAAGGATCGAAGGAACGCGTCGTGCCGATCGGGACGCCGGCGGTTCGCGCGCTGCAACAGTATGTCTCGTCGGGCCGCCCCGCCCTGGCCGCTGCCGCCGGCCGCGCGCAGGCCGCGCTGTTCCTAAACCGACGCGGGCGACGCCTCTCGCGGCAGAGCGTGTGGATGCTCTTGCGGCGCTATGCCTCGGCCGCCGGCATTCGAAGGCCGCTCGGTCCCCACACCCTCCGGCACTCGTTTGCCACACACCTGCTCGACGGTGGGGCGGACCTGCGCGCGGTGCAGGAGATGCTGGGGCACGCGAGCGTCGCCACCACGCAGCGTTACACACACCTTACTCGCGCGAGGCTGCGCGAGTCGTACCGGCGCGCGCATCCCCGTGATGGGATGGCGATTCGGGCGGCGCCCGACCGGGTCTGACGCGTGCGCGTGATCGTGCTCGTGCTGGATGGGTGCGGCATCGGGGCGCTCCCCGACGCCGCCGCGTACGGCGACGAAGGGAGCCACACGCTCGGCCATGCCGCAGGGGCGGCGGGCGGGATGCGGCTGCCGGTGTTGGAGCGCTTCGGCCTGGGGACGCTCGACGCCATCGCGGGAGTGAAGCCGATCGCCGATCATCAGGCGGCCGCAGGGATTGCCCTCGAGTGCTCGGCAGGCAAGGACTCCACCACGGGACACTGGGAGTTGATGGGCCTGCAGCTCACCCGCCCCTTCCCGACGTACCCGCACGGGTTCCCCCCTGAGATCATCCAGGCATTCGAGGCCGCCATCGGCCGCAAGACGCTCGGCAACATCCCGGCGTCGGGCACGCAGATCATCGAGATGCTCGGGCCTGAGCACCTGCGCACCGGCACGCCGATCGTGTACACGTCCGCGGACAGCGTGTTCCAGATCGCCGCACACGAGGAGATTGTGCCGGTGGAGCAGTTGTACGAGTGGTGCCGCATCGCACGTTCGATCCTACAGGGTGAACACGCCGTCAGCAGGGTGATCGCGCGCCCGTTCGTGGGGAAACCCGGCGCGTTGGTACGCACCCACCGGCGCCGCGACTTCTCGCTCGAGCCCACGGGCCCGACCGTCCTCGACGTGCTGGCGGGCCGCGACGTCCCGGTCATCGGGGTCGGCAAGATCGAAGACCTCTTCGCCGGACGGGGACTGGCGCGCGCCGTGCACACGCGGGACGATATGGACGGGATCGCGCAGACCGTCGACGTCGCCAAGGCGCTGGACCACGGCTTGGTGTTCACCAACCTGGTCGAGCTCGATAGCGTCTACGGCCACAGGAACAACGCATCGGGCTATGCGCGCCACCTGGAGGCGATCGATGCGCATCTGCCCGAGGTGCTCGCCGTCGCGCGGGCGGGGGACCTGCTCATTATTACCGCCGACCATGGGAACGACCCGACGACGTCCAGCACCGATCATTCCCGCGAGCGCGTCCCCGTGCTCGCGTGGCGTCCGGGTCTAGGCACGGGCGTGCGCCTGGGTGAGCGATCGAGCTTCGCCGACGTGGGGGCGACCGTCGCCGAGGCCTTCGCCTGCCCTTGGACCGGACCGGGCGACAGTTTCTGGAGCCTGCTTGCGGTCGATGACCGCGCGCAGGACGCGGTGCGCCGATGACCTGGGCCGCCCGAGCGCAGGAGGCCGCGGCGGCGATTCAAAGGCGCGCCGATCGAGCACCGCTGGCCGGCATCATCTTGGGGTCAGGCCTTGGCGCGCTGGCGGAACACGTGCGCGCCGACGCCGTCATTCCCTACGAGGAGATTCCCCATTTCCCCAGGCCGGCCGTCGAAGGCCACGCCGGCCGCCTGCTTATCGGCACTCTCGAGGGACATCCGTCGGCCGTGATGCAGGGGCGGGCCCACTTCTACGAGGGCTACGCGATGGGTCAGGTGGTGTTCCCCGTGCGCGTGCTGCGCGCCCTGGGAGCCCAGACATTGATTGTGACCAACGCCGCCGGCGGCCTCAACCCCGTTTTTCGGGCCGGGGATCTCATGATCATCACCGATCATATCAACTTCATGGGCACCAACCCGCTCATCGGGCCAAACGAAGACGATTGTGGGCCGCGATTTCCGGACATGTCGGCGGCCTACGATGCCGAATTGATCACACTGGCCGAGGAGGCCGCGATTCGCTCCGGCGTGACGCTGCGCAAGGGCGTGTACATCGGGGTATCGGGGCCGTCGTACGAGACCCCGGCCGAGCTGCGGATGATGCGCCGCTGGGGCGCCGACGCGGTCGGCATGTCCACGGTGCACGAAGTCATCACGGCGCGGCACTGCGGCATGCGCGTGCTCGGGATCAGCGCCATCGCCGACATGGCGACCGGGGAAGCGGCGGCGGTTGTGACGCACGAAGAGGTCATTGCCACGATGCGGCGCATCGAGCCCGCGTTTGTCGCCCTCGTGCGAAGCATCGTGAATCTGCTGCCGTGATAATGCGAGCCTACGACATCATTCTTAAGAAGCGCAACGGCGGCACACTGGACGCCGCGGAGATCGAGGGGCTGATCGGCGGCTTCGTCGACGGGACCATTCCCGATTACCAGATGGCGGCGTTTCTCATGGCGGTGTACTTTCGCGGAATGTCCCCGGAGGAAACAACCGCCCTCACCAGCGCCATGGTTGCGTCAGGCGCCACGCTCGACTTGGGCCCGCTCGCCGCGCGCACCGTGGACAAACACAGCAGCGGCGGGGTGGGGGACAAGACATCGCTGGTGCTGGTGCCGCTGGTGGCCTCGGCCGGCGTGCCGGTCCCCAAGTTGTCCGGCCGTGGTCTGGGACACACCGGCGGCACGCTCGACAAGCTCGAGTCGATCCCCGGCTTTCGAACCGCGCTCGACGAGGCCGAGTTCATCGCCCAGATCGAGCAGATTGGGTGCGCGATCGCGGGTCAGACCGCGCGGCTGGTTCCAGCGGATGCGAAACTCTATGCGCTGCGGGATGTCACCGCGACCGTCGACAGCATTCCCCTGATCGCCGCCAGCATCATGTCGAAGAAGCTCGCGGCCGGCGCCGGGGCGATTCTGCTCGACGTGAAGTGCGGCCGCGGCGCGTTCATGCACAGCGAAGCCCAGGCCCGCGCCCTGGCTGAGGCCATGGTGGCGATCGGCCGCGCCCTCGGCCGGCGGACGCTCGCCGTCATCAGCGCCATGGAACACCCGCTGGGGCGAGCCGTGGGGAACGCCCTGGAAGTCGCGGAGGCGGTCGCCACGCTGCGCGGGGAAGGGCCCAAGGATCTTGAGGACCTTTGCCTCACGCTGGGTGGCTGGATGCTGGTGCTGGGGGACAAGGCACGCTCCGCTGAGGATGGCGCGGTGGAATTGCGGCGGCGCCTTCGCAGTGGAGAAGCGATGGTGAAGTTCTCGACGATGGTGGAGGCGCAGGGGGGCGACGTGGCCGCGGTGTGGGATCCGTCGCGCCTCCCGCGCGCAGCGGTACGGGTGCCGGTTCCCTCGCCGGCCTCGGGCGTTGTCACGGGGATCGATGGCGCGGCGGTCGGAATGGCCGCGATGCGGCTGGGCGCGGGCCGCGCCACAAAGGGCGATGCGATCGATTCGGCCGTCGGCGTCGTGCTCGAGCGTTCCCTGGGCGCGGTGGTAGAGGTGGGCGAGAGTCTGGCTGTAGTGCACGCGCAAACCGCAAGCGCAGCCGAGCGGGCCGCCTCGGAGGTTGCCGCGGCGTACACCATCGGCGCGAAAGCGCCCCCGGCGCGTCCGCTGATCCTCGACGCCGTGGGAGCAGAGGCGGTCGCGCCCTCGAAGGCAACGGCAAGGCCGAGGCGCGGCCAGGCGAAGACCGAACGGACTGGAGGGAGGAGCGCATGATCCGTCGTGTAGGCATCGTGGGGTGCGGCCTGATGGGGTCCGGCATCGTCGAGACGGTGGCGCGCGCGGGGTACGACGTCGTGGTGCACGAGCTCACGCCCGACCTGCTGCAGCGGGGACTCGCGCGCATCGACGCGTCGATGCAGCGGGCGGTCGAGCGCAAGAAGCTCAATGCCGGCGCCCGCGTCGCGGCCCGCGGGCGCATCCGGGGGACGACGACGCTGGCCGACCTGGCGGACGTAGACCTGGCGATCGAGGTCGTGATCGAGCGCATGGACGACAAGAAGAAAGTCCTGGGCGACCTCGACCGCCTCATCCGTCCCGGCGTCTTGCTGGCCAGCAACACGTCGTCGCTGTCGATCACCGAGATGGCGGCAGTGACGGGCCGGCCTGATCGCGTGGTGGGCATGCACTTCATGAATCCGGTGCCGGTGATGCCGGTGGTCGAGATCGTGCGTGGCCTGGCGACTTCTGAAGAGGCCCTGCAGACCGCGCGCGCCTTCGCGGAATCGCTCGGCAAGAAGATCGTCGTCGCCAAAGACTCCCCCGGCTTCATCGTGAACCGGCTGCTTGTCCCATATCTGCTCGACGCGGTCCGGATCTTCGAGCAAGGCCTGGCCACGAAAGAGGATATTGACTCGGCGGTCACCCTGAGCCTTAATCATCCGATGGGCCCGCTCACGCTGCTGGACTTCGTCGGGCTCGATACGACCTACTACATTGCCGAGGCCATGTACCAGGAGACCAAGGATCAGCGGTGGGCTCCGCCGGTCATGCTGAAGCAGATGGTGACGGCCGGCTGGCTCGGACGGAAGAGCGGGAAGGGGTTCTACGAATATTCTAAGTAGCGAAAAAGCGGGAAGAGGTTATACGGTGCGGGCAGACGGCCGATGAGTAGTGCGAGAGAGATCAGGGCCTCTCCGTCCTGCTATGCTATGGGGCGCGGAGGATCGCCATGAGCGTGCGAACCAAGCAGTGGACCCGGGAAGAGTACGATCGCTTGGTAGCGGCCGGCGCACTTCACCCGGAGGCCCGCGTCCAGCTCGTCCAGGGTGAGATCGTCGAGATGCCGCCTCAAAGCGCAGGTCATGCGACAGCCGTGCGCCGCCTTCAAAAGGCCCTCGACGGTACGTTCCACGAAGGCCATGATGTCAGGGCACAACTCCCTTTGGCAGCCGGGACATACTCTGAACCCGAGCCAGACATTGCTGTCGTGCCCGGGTCGCTGGATGACTATCGCGAGCAACACCCGACGACGGCGGTTTTGGTGGTCGAAATCGCCGACAGCACGCTCGGCTTCGATCGGAGGCGCAAACAGGCAATGTGACCCACACAACTCACAAAGCATCTGGAAGTCCAGCGGGTCCTTGCACGTATGGTGGCCAAAGCAGGAGAAGCCGGCGACCGATTGGGAGGCGGAGATCGATCGGGTCTTCGACCAGGGCGCGACGACGATCGACCAGAACAAGCGCAGGCAACTGTACAACCGGTGGCAGGAGATCGTCGCGGAGAACGTTCCGCTGATCTACTTTACGAACCAATTGACCCAGCCGGCGTTCCGCAACACGCTGGCCAACTTCAGCGAGGCGCCGCTGGGGTTCTACGATCAAGATACGATCTATTACCGAACGCCGTATCGCTAGTTGGAAGGCCCCACCGTCATCACATCGCCGTGAGAAAGGAAGGTGGACCGATGAGCCTCAGGCGTGCCGGCCGTTTTCTCAAGGCGTGCCTCGCGATCTTCGCCGCACTGCCGATGGTCTTGGCTCCTGCCGCGCATTCGGCCCCTCGCCTCGATACGGTGGTCATCGGCCTGGCCCAGGAGCCCGACCTGCTCATTCGGGCGTTCTCCTCGATGTTGGTCAGCGGCGAGGTGCTCACGTCGCTGTTCGTCGGCATGGTGGATTTCGACGGCCAGTGGAAACTGGTGCCCCAGATGGC
>JBQTJP010000067.1:0-50801 GCA_052386995.1 Armatimonadota bacterium | reverse complement strand
GAACGGTTCGAGCTTGCTGACGTTCGGGTACTGCTGCGCGAATGCCGGGGCCACTGAGCCCACGAGCAACAGCGCAGCGACGATCAGGATTGCGAGTTTGTGTGTCATGTCTGAGTCACCTCCCTTCGCCTGGGTCTCGGCTGTCCTATTTGCCTTGCGTCCCACGGCCAGCGCAACTTTTACCCGGGCGCAGGCGCGTTGAAACATCGTCCCAAACGCTCGTCAGTCTCAAACGCACGAGTCCTGGTTATGCGCTCGTCGTCTGGCCGCCGCCACGCGAAACCGCGACGATCGCCAGGATGACGACCAAGAGCAGCACACCGCCAACCAGGATCGCCGCCGTCGGGTCAAGGCCGAAGTATGTCGGACCAGGGGCACCCGGAGGGCCCGCGGGGCCCGGAGCACCAGGCGGTCCAGGCTGACCCGGCTGCCCAGGCTGCCCGGGTTGCCCGGGCTGTCCAGGCTCCTGCGCGATAGCCATCCCGTTGACGAGGGCAAGAACCAGCAGTACGAGTACTGCAAGTCGCGCGCCGTTTCTCATTGTCTCTCCTCCTTCCCGAAGTGTTGGCCGGATTTTTCCCCCGCCCACGGAGCTTTCAAACCTGGGACGCCGTGGATCATCTCTCACGCGAGGTCCGCCCGGGGTTGCGGAAACCAGCAGGGTGATGCAGAATTCTCGCGAACACGTTCTGTAGACTATAGATGGGCATACTTCTGAAGGGAGCCTATCCGTGGAAGCCCATGTGAATTCCCGGATGGTCGGTGACGTTGCCGTGCTCGATGTAGGCGGCGAGCTCGACCTTTACACTTCGCCAAAATTGAAAGCCGCCATCGACACGCTACTGTCGGAGGGGCACAGCCGCCTGCTCGTGAACCTGACGGAAACGACGTACCTGGACAGCACGGCCCTGTCGATCCTCAGCGGGGCGTTGAAACAGGTCCGCGACGCCTATACCGGTGGCAATGTGGGCCTCATCTACAACCGCCCCCAAATAGAGCGGATGTTCTCGATCACCGGCCTCAACGAGGTGTTCGCGGTCTTCAGGACCGAGACCGAAGCCCTTGAGGCGGCCCGGGCATGGGCGAAGGGACCTCTCAAAAAGTAAAGCCGCTCGTGGCCCTGGCCAGGATCATCCTGGCCCTCGCGCTCGGGATCCTGATACCCGCGCTGGTCACGAGCATCGCCTGGCTCATTCGGCTCAGCTACGACTTCCCGTTTAGCTTCCCTTATATGCCCGCCCTGCTGTTCGTTGCCTATCTCGGCGGCCTGCTCGCGGGGCTGACCGGGGCGGTCGTCAGCACGCTCTTCCTCGATTATTTTTTTGTAGGCCCTCCTGGCATCACGCTGCACGAGTTGCAGGCCGACGCCGTTCCCTCCGTGCTCTTTCTGATCAGCGGCCTCATCATCGCCGGAGCGGGCGACCAGTACAGACGCTACCAGAATCGGCTGCGCCGCGACCTGATGCAAGCGCAGCGGCGGGAGCGTCACGAACGGCTTGTCTCAGCGATGACGGTGGAGTTTGCCAGGCAGCATGACGTGCCTGCCTTGATGGACATCATCGCGAGACGGTGTACGGAGTTCCTGGGTGAGTGGTGCGCGATCCAGCTGGTGGACGCAGACGGCCTGCTGTTGAAAATCGCCGGGCTGTATCACCGTGACGCGGAGAAAGTCGGCCGGCTCAGCAAGGCGCTCGAGGAGGCGCCGCTTCTCAAAGACAGCCCTGTCATTGCGCAGATCCTTGAAAGCCCCGGGCCGGTCCCCGTCTATCCCGACGATCCCCAGGCCCGCGAACTCGGCGAGAATGTCCCGGCTTTCGGTGAGTTCTTCACGCGCTTGAACACGTGGGGCGGGCTGGCCGTGCCCATTCGATTTCGTGGCGAGACGATCGGCCTTCTCTTTGCCGGAGTGGAAACCCCCCGACATTGGGATGTCGAGGATCTCCGGCTGGCGACCTTGATCGCCGAACGGGCAGGCGCGGCGATTCAAAACGCCCGGTTGACCGAGGCGCGGGCACGGGCCGAACAGCGCCTGGCCATCCAGTATCGGGTCAGCCGTGTACTCGCCGAAGCTGGCACCCTGGAGGAAGCGCTGCCCGGAATCCTCCAGGCCATCGGCGAGGGCCTGGGATGGAAGTGGGCCGCCTTCTGGTTCGTGGACGAGGACGCCGGGATCCTTCGCTGCAAGCAAACGTGGACCGCCCCGTCATCTGCGGTCCCCGAGATCGACGCCATCAGTCGGGGGCGGACGTTTGTCCCCGGCGTTGGTCTGCCCGGCCGCGTCTGGTCCAGCGGCCAGCCAGCCTGGATTCGCGATGTGACGAAAGATGCGAACTTTCCGCGGGCGCCGTTTGCGGCTCGCGATGGCCTTCACGGCGCCTTTGGCTTCCCCGTGCTGGTGGGCGACAGGGTCATGGGCGTGGCCGAGTTCTTCAGCCCTGAGATTCTGCCGCCGGATGAAAGCCTGCTGCGGACCGTCGCCGTCATCGGCGGTCAGATCGGGCAGTTCATCGAGCGACGGCGCATCCAGGCGGAGGTCCGCGAGAGCGAGGCCCGCAAGGGCGCGATTCTCGACACCGCTATCGACTGCATCATCACGATGGATCATGAGGGGAAGATCGTTGAGTTCAACCCCGCCGGGGAACGGACATTCGGCTACAGCCGAGCTGATGTGCTCGGGAAAGAGATGGCCGCGCTCATCATCCCACCGTCCCTGCGCGCACAGCACCGCGCGGGGCTGGCCCGCTATCTTGCGACGGGCGAGGGCCCCGTATTCGGCCGGCGCCTCGACATGCCCGCCATGCGGGCCGACGGCACCGAGTTCCCCGTCGAGCTGTCGATTGTCCGTATCCCTTCGGACGGACCGCCGATCTTCACGGGGACCCTGCGCGACATCACCGAGCGCAGGCGAGCGGAGCAGGCGCAGCGGTTTCTGATCGAAGCCACGACTGAACTGTCGGGCTCGCTCGATTATGAAACCATCCTGCAAAAGCTGGCCCGGCTGATGGTGCCCGTCCTGGCCGACTGGTGCGCGATCGGGGTTGTCGAGGAAGACCAGACCCTCCGCGATGTCGCGATCGTCCACAAGGACGCGGCGAAAGTCGCGATGGCCACGGAGCTGCAGCGCCGCTACCCGCGCGATCCGGACACGCATCCCATGCTGAGGGTGTTGCGCACCGGAAAAGCCGAGCTCGTCCCGGACATTCCCGAATCGCTGCTGCTGGCCGTCGCCCGCGACACGGACCACATCGAGGCCATCCGCCAGGTGGGCGCCCGATCTTACATGATCGTGCCGCTCATCGCCAGGGGACATACTCTTGGGGTGATCACACTTGTCACGTCAGAATCCGGCCGGCGCTACGGTCAGGAGGATCTGGCACTGATCGAGGAAGTCGCCCGCCGCGCCGCGCTCGCGGTCGATAACGCGCGCCTGTATGCGGCCGAACAGAGCGCGCGCGATCAAGCGGAGCGTGAGGCCCGCCGGGCGCGCGCGATTGCCCGCGTCATCGCCATCGCCGCGAGCGCTCCTGATCTTGGGGCCGTCTTCGACGAGTTTGCCGAGGCGCTGCAACTACTCCTTCCGTACACCTGGGTCACCGTCTCGCTGCGGAGCCCCACGCCCGACGTCGTGGTGACCCCATATGTCAAAGGACCAAGCCCGAGCGCCCGGGCGCTTCTCGAAATGCCGGCGGCCGGCACGGCCCCGGGCTGGGTCCTGGACACGCAGCAGCCCCTGGTACGCCACGATGCTTCGGCGACCGACGAGTTCGAGGAAGATCGCCGGGCCGGAGCCGCGGGTATCCGGTCGTACGTTATCGTGCCGCTATCGGTCGGCGGCAGGACAATCGGGACGCTGAACCTCGGCCACCACGTTCAGGGGTTCTATACGGAAGAGCACGTGCGCATGGTACAGCCTATTGCCGACCAGCTCGCGATCACGATTTCGCGTTTCCAGCTCTTTGACGAGGTGCAGCGCAGGGCGGGAGAACTGTCTGAAACGCTACAGCGGGCCCTGCTCCCAACCGAACTCCCTAAAGCCCCCCTGATGGTGGTTGCAGCGCTGTACCGGCCTGCGGATCCTGAGGCCAACATCGGCGGAGACTGGTACGATGCGGCACTGCTTGGCGACGACCGGGTGCTTCTGAGCGTCGGCGACGTGGCAGGGCACGGGGTTCCGGCCGCAGCGATTACGGGCCAGGTTCGAAACGTGATCCGCGCGTTTGCTCTGGAGGAGCGGGCGCCGCACGAGATCCTCATGGCCGCGAACCGATTCTTGTCAATGCTGCCCGAAAGCCTTCAGCTGTCCGTGTGGATTGGAGTGTTCGATCCGTTCTCGGGGACCCTGGCGTATGCGGGCGCGGGGCATCCCCCACCCTATGTCGTCGCCCACGGCCGCGCGCAGGCGCTGGACTCCACTGGACCGCTCCTAGGGATCTCCCCGACGATTGTGTACGAACCGGCACGGCTTGTCCTCGAGCCCGGTAGCCGCCTGATCGCCTACACCGATGGACTCATCGAAGCGTCCCGGGATATCCTGGAAGGCGAACGGCGTCTTCAGGAAGCCGCGGTCGCGACGGCTCCCGAGCCCCCGGGACGCGCGACCGAGGCGCTGCTTGAGCGGGTCTTGAACGGAGGGTCGCCTCAGGACGACATCGCCGTTCTCGTCGTTGACTCCCTTCCCGTGGATGCTCCGCTCTTCTTCTCCCTCCGCGCGGCTCCGGCGAACCTTCGAAAGGTCAGACGGGCCATCCGAGCCTATGCCGGGCGCGTCGGGATTTCCCCCGAACGCACCGAGGAAGTGGTCATCGCCGTCGGGGAAGCGGCACTCAACGTTGTCGAGCATGCGTACGACGGCAGGCAGGGAACGCTGACCATTCAGGGCGAGCGGCAGGCAGACCGTCTGATGATCATCGTTCGCGACGCCGGCCGGTGGCGGCAGCCTGTCGATCGTGGGCGCGGCCGGGGCACGCGGATCATCAAAGGCTTCACAGACAGCGCGACTGTCACTACCGGACCCACCGGAACCGTCGTAGAAATGACGTGGGTGATCGACCGGGTCGCGTCCGGAGCGCCGTAGTCAGTCGCTCATCAACGCCCGCATGAACCGCAAGGCCTCGCGCTGAATGCGGGAGACGTGCATCTGAGAGATCCCGAGATGCCGGGCGATGTCCGCCTGCGAGCGTTCTTCGTAAAATCGCATTCTCAGGACCGTCCGCTCGCGTTCGGGCAGTTTGCTCAAGGCCCGGTCGATCGTGTGACGATCTTCCATGCGCCCCAGCTCGGGGTCCGGGCCACCGACCTGCTCTTTCAAGGCGGGTGAGTCGTCCGGACCTCCGGCGGGTTCCGCGTCCAGGGACACAGGGTTATATGCCTGACCGACTTCCAGTGCCGCCACGACCTCTTCAAACGGGACCTTCGCAGCATCGGCGATCTCGGGGATCGTCGGCGATCGCCCGAGTTCATGCCCCAGGGTCTCTACGGTGCGCATGAGCGAGTTGTTGAGCTCGCGCAAGCGGCGCGGGACGTGAATGGACCACGACTTGTCGCGGAAGTATCGCTTGATCTCGCCCAGGATGGTGGAGGTCGCGAACGTGGAAAACTCGAATCCGCGGGTGGGGTCAAACCGGTCGATGGCCCCGAGCAGGCCGATCTGAGCGACCTGCATCAGGTCCTCCAGGGGCTCCCCTCGCTCGGCAAACTTCCGCGCCAGAAACGTCGCCAGGTTGTCGTGCGCCACGGCGAGCTGCTGGCGGAGCGCGGAGTCCTTCGTGCGCCAGTATCTATTGAACAGCCGGCGGAGGGCCTCGCGGTCCTTCGGCGTCGACCGCGTGCGGGCGCTCATGCGCGCTACCCGGGCAGGCGCTTCGTCATCCAGGTTACGTAATCTCGGCCGTCGACCTCCATGCGTACGTCGTCCATCAGGCACCGCATTAAGAGCAGGCGCATCTCCCGTTCCTCGTCGGGGACATCGGCGGGCGGCCGGCCATGGGCGATCCGAATATCCAACCGGTCGGGGGCGACCTCGAACCGCACGTGCACCTGCTGATCCCCACCGAGAATGACGGCCGTGCAGGCCTCGCTGACGGCGATTTTCAGGTCTTCGATGTCGTCGAAGGAGAGCGCGGTCCGACCCGCGACCCCGGCCGCGGCCAGCCTCACCACGGCGATATACTCGGGCCGGGCAGGAATGGTCAGCTCAATGCGTTCGACCTCAGTGCTCGACTGAGGTCCAGACCCGTAGTCGCCCACCTGAGTCCTCCATTCCGAAACGCGCTGCCCGGAATCGCCTGATTGCTCCGAGTGTAGGGTCTTTGCCATTTCGCTTCTCCGCCACTCCGCCTGCTCCTGTTACCCACACCGGTTTTCCCCCGCCGGGCTGTGGGGCGAAACGTCGGTCCCCGCGTACCGAGAAGTGAGGCTGATACTGGTTTGCGTACCGCCGGTCCTGGGTAAGTCCAAATAAGACTTGCCCTTGGGGAGGTGATGCGGCCGATGCATCAGCCAGAGCGCATCGCGCATATAGAGCAGGCGCTCGAGCGGTACAAGCGCGATCTGGGGCTGATGACGGGCCGGCTCACGCCCAGCTTGACGGACATCGACGACGGGGCGATCATGGATCGTCTCGCGTGGAGCGAGGATCAACACGGGCTGATCAGCGATCGTAGACTGCGGATCAAGACCCTGGAGGCGATGCTTGAGTTGTTGCGAGAGCGCAACGGCGGCTGATCGCCTCGTACGAGACCACCAAGGAGGATCACGATCATGGTTAGGCGCTTGTTCGTGCTACTAGTAAGCCTGAGTTTGTTGACCGCTGTGCCGCTCGCACCGGCTCGCGCGCAAGCCGTGCGCGTGCTCGTCGACGGTCAGATGGTCGCTTTCGACCAGCCGCCGATGATCATAGGCGGACGTGTCCTGGTGCCGCTGCGAGGCGTGTTTGAGCAGCTCGGCGCCACGGTGGACTGGCACCCTGCGAATAATCTCGTCGTAGCGCAACGCGCCGGCACACAGGTGCAACTGGTGATTGGCAGCCGGCAGGCGGTCGTCAACGGCAGCGTCGTCATGCTCGACGTGCCCGCGATGATTGTCCGAGGGAGAACGCTGGTCCCGCTGCGCTTCGTGAGCGAGGCGATGGGGGCTCGGGTAGATTGGGACCCCGCCGCCAGCGTAGTATATGTCTCCTCTGGGACGCAGCCGATCCCAGTACCTCCTGTTGGGCAGCCTGTACCGCCGCCGGCACAGCCACCCGCCCCGCCAGAGCGACTGGTCATCGAGGGCAGAGTGCTGCGCGTCGATGCGGCGGCATCGAGAATTCTCGTTGAGCGCGATGGCGCGATTCACACGTTTGTGATTACCCCCAACACGGCGATCATCCGTATCGATGTGGGGACCGAACGTGGCGGCGCGATTAGCCTCGACCAGGTCCGGCAGGGAGATTTCGTTCGGGTCGCCGCGGATGCAAACGGCCGCGCCATGCGGATCCGCGTGGAAGTGCGTGAGGTAGCCGGCAAGATCGACGCCATCACCGGCCGGTCAATCGCCCTCTCAGATGGAACGGTGTTCACATTCGCCGATGACGTGCGGTTCGCGGTGAACGGCCGCGAGGCGGCCCGCGAGCAGCTCCGGGCGGGCATGGACGTCACCCTCACGCTCAACCCGCAGACCAGGCAGGTGTTGACAGTGAACGCCCAGGTGGCGCAGGCACAGCCACCCCAGCCCCAGCCTCCGGCCGGTGGTGTCCGGATCACGTCGTTCGTCCACACCGCCACAGCCCCGCTCCGCGCGGGGTCGAGTCTCACCGTGACCCTCCGGGGCAGCCCGGGTGGCACAGCGACCTTTGACATTTTCGGCGTGGCCTCGGGCGTCCCGATGCGCGAGATCGCGCCGGGCGTCTATCAGGGGGTCTACGCGGTTCGCACACAGGACAGCGTCGCCGACGCCGTCGTCGTCGGCCGGCTTCGCGTAAACGGGCAGGAAGCCCCGCTCGTGCAGGCCGGAACCCCGGTCACCATCGACAGTCTGCCGCCGCGCATTGTCCAGCGGTTTCCCGAGCGGGGCACGACGGTGACCAACCTGCGGCCTAACATCCTCATCGCCTTCGAGGATCAAGGGGCCTCGGGCATCAACCCGGCGACCAGCCGGTTGATCGTCAACGGCCGCGACGTGACCGCCCAGACCTCGATGACCGAGACCGCCATGGCCTACAACCCGCCAGAACCGTTGAGCGGGAGGGTCCAGGTTCGCGTCATCCTGGCCGATAAGGCCGGCAACGTGATGGAGGAAGCGTATGCCTTCAGTACCGGCGTGCCGCAGGCATCGCTGATTCAGTCGGTCACCGTTCATCCCACGACCCCGCTCCGTCCCCGTGATGTCCTGACTGTCAGAATGGTGGGCACGCCGGGCGGTCAGGCGTCGTTCACGATTGAGGGCGTTGAAGAGAATATCGCCATGACCGAAGCCAGCGATCAGCCGGGTAACTACTTCGGCACCCATCGGGTCCGAGCCCGGGAGCGCGAGGCCATCCAGAACGCGCGTATCATTGTGAGGCTCACCAGGGGCGCGACCACGAGTCAGGCAGAAGCCAGCGCGCGGCTCACATTCGTCGCGGAGCAGGTGGCACGACCCGTGATTACCGCTCCCGCGGCGGGAGCTCGCCTCGGGAGCCCCATCGTCATCCGCGGCACGGCCGCGCCCGGCAGCCGCGTTGAGGTCCAGGTCGATTATCAGGGCTCGCTGCTGGTCTTCAGCCTGAGGGGCACCTACGGCCAGGCCACGACCACCGCGGACGCGTCGGGCAACTGGTCGGTGACATTCAACGACCCCATCCGCATCCCCAACGCCGAGCTCACGATCACGGCCGTCGCGATCGATCAGGCCGGCCGGCGATCGGAACCCGCCACGACAAAGGCCGTCCTGGCCAAATCGAACGGCCAGATGTTCGCGCTTCGCCAGGTGCGGGTCATGTAGCGTTTGAGCGCGCGGTGAACAGGGTAAGAATTTCGGTGCCAGTTAGACGGAAGATTCGGTCAAGGAGGTGAACGATGAACAAAGATGAGCTGAAGGGCAAATGGCGGCAGCTGCGCGGCCACATCAAGGCCAAGTGGGGCCAGCTGACCGATGATGAGCTCGATCAGATTGAGGGGAACTACGACATCCTGGTCGGCAAGATCCAGGAGAAGTATGGCACGACCCGTCAACAGATCGAGCGCGAGTTGGACAGCGTGCTGATGAGCGAGACGGTTCACAAGACCTCCTGAGAGTACTCAGGAGCACGTTAGGAACACTGGGGGCCCACGCCGGGATGTGGGCCCTCAGTCATTGGCGTTTGGGCCAGAGGTGCGTCGCCTGATTTTCGCCTATGAGATTGTGGCGCCCTTGGGGGCGTCCGCATCGACGCTGAGAATAGCGACGTTGCCGGCGTCACCCCAGGTCGCCGCGAGCAGCATCCCGCGGGATTCCACGCCGCGTACCTGACGAGGCTTGAGATTTGCCAGCACGATGATCCGGCGGCCGACGAGATCGGTGGTCTGGTAGTGCGTGGCGATACCGGCCACGAGCGTCCGTGTGTCGTGGCCGATGTCTACGGTGAGCTTGACGAGCTTGTCGGTGCCGGCAACGCGCTCGGCCGCGATCACCTCGCCCACGCGAATATCCAAACGTTTGAACTCGTCGATGGTCACCTCCGCCGCAGGCTCCGCGCTTTTTCGAACAGCGACCGGCTGTGATGGCTGGGGGATCGGGGCAGGCACGGCTGCCGGCGCCGCATCGGGTGTTCGCTGCGCGCCTTCAGGCTTCTGGGCGACGGGAACGCGGGGCGGCGCGGGTGGACCGGCGGCGGGTGCCGCTTCTGGAGCAGGCGGCGTCCGCGGTGCGTCGACGGTGCGCGCGGCTGGAGCGGAGGGGATTGGAGCACCAGACGGCACTGGTGGCGTCGGTATTGCCGCCGCCGCGGGTGCAGGTGGCGCAGCCGCCGGTGCCGGCGCCACGGGCGGCGCTTCCGGCGTCGCTCGAGGCGCTTCGGCTTCGGCGATCGCGACCTTTGGCCGGGGTTCGATCCGCGGAAAGATCGGGTCACCTCCCCGGACCGGGATACCGCGAGGGAGGGCTCCCCACCGACGGGCGTCATCGAGCCGCTGCACACTCAGCGGATCGGGAATGCCGAGCTGCTCCCATGCGCGCTGCGCCGCCGTCGGCAGCACGGGGGAAAGCAGGATCGTCGCGATGCGAAGCGCTTCCAGCGTGTTATAGAGGATCGTGCCCGCCCGGCCCGCACGCCCCTGTCGTTTCGCCGTCCAGGGAGCCTCTTCATCAAGATACTTGTTGGATGCCGCCAGCAGGCGCCAGATTTCCGCCAGCGCCTGGCTGAAGTTCAACCTGCGAATGTGCTCGAAGGTCGCCTGAACCACTTCCGGGGCCAGGTCCTTCAGCGCGCGGTCGGTCCCCTCGCTGAGACCCGGGGCCGGCAACACACCGCCGAAGTCGCGCACCACGAGTGGGAGCGTGCGGTTCAACAGATTCCCGTAGTCGTTGGCCAGATCGGCGTGGAACCGGCCGATCAGCGCCGGCTGGTTGAAGTCTCCGTCGGCGCCGAAGGGTATCTCCCGCAGAAGGAAATACCGCAGGGCGTCAACGGCCACGCCTTGCTCGGCGCCTGAGGCCTGGGCCAGCTCGCGGCTCACCGCGACAGGATCGAGGATAATCCCCTGCGACTTGCTGAACTTCTGCCCCCCGAAGGTCAGAAAGCCGTGGGCGAAGACCTGCCCCGGGGGCTCCAGTCCCGCCGCGTGCAGGACGACGGGCCAGATGACCGAGTGGAACCGCAGGATGTCGCGGCCAACCAGATGCACATCGGCGGGCCAGAGCCGGCGGAACCGCGCGTCATCATCGCCGAACCCGGCCACCGTGATGTAATTGATCAGCGCGTCGATCCAGACGTAGGCGACCTGGCTCGGATCGAACGGCAGCGGCACGCCCCACTTGAACGTCGATCGGCTGACCGCAATGTCCCGCAGCCCCGAGCGTACGAAGCTGAGCGCTTCGTTGCGCTGCGCCGACGGCTCGATGAACGACGGATGGCGCTCGATATGCGCCTGAATCCAGTCCTGATACTTGGAGAGGCGGAACAGATAGCACGCTTCGGAGTTCCACTCGACCTGCCTGGTCGTGTGGATCGGGCACGTGCGGTTCGGTCCAAGCTCGCTCTCTGGATAGAACGACTCGCACGAGGGGCAGTACCAGCCTTCATAGGTCCCCTTGTAGATGTCACCACGCTCGTAGAGGCGCGCGAAGACGCGCTGCACGACCTGGGCGTGGCGTGCGTCGGTCGTGCGGATGAACCCATCGTACTCGATGTTGAGCTGTCCCCACAGCACACGGAAGGCCTGCGAGATCCGGTCGGCCCAATCCTGCGGAGCAACGCCATTCGCGCGCGCAACGCGCTCGATGTTGACGCCGTGCTCGTCGGTGCCCGTGGCGAAGAACACGTCCCATCCGGCGAGCCGATGGAATCGCGCGGCGACGTCGGCGGCAATTGTCGTGTAGGCGTGCCCAATGTGCGGCACGTCGTTGACGTAGTAGATCGGCGTGGTGATGTAGAACTTCGGCATGGTCGGTTACCTCTTGACTGCCAGCGACTCCCGCGCGAGCCGCGCGCCTTCGACCAGATTCTGAAGCTTCGCGAAGGCGACGTCCCAGGTTCGGGTCCGCAGCCCGCAGTCGGGATTCGCCCAGATCCGATCGGCGCCCAGCACGGCCGCGGCCCCGAGCAATTTCTCTTTGACCTCCTCCGGCGTCTCGATCACATCGGAGTGTACGTCCAGCACCCCCAGGCCCAGCTCACGCGGATCGCCCTGGTCGCGAAAGAGCTGGACGATATTAAAGTCTCCCGTGTTCTTGAACTCCAGCGCCAGATGATCTACCCGCGCCTTCAGGAGGTCGGGGTAGAGGAGCCGGTAGTCGCTGTAGCAGATGTGAATGCTCAACTTGGCCTTCACATCGCCGACCGCTTCATTGAACGCCTCCACGAGGATCGGCACCTCTTCCGGATGCGTCGCCGCCGCCGGCTCGTCGATCTGGATCCAGTCGGCGCCCGCCGAGGCCAACGCCTGGAGCGTCGGCTGCAGGACCTCCCGCGCGAGATCGAGCGTGAAGGCCCGCTTGGCCGCGTATGTTCTCGCCTTGAGATCGCGCACCGACGAATCAACAGCCTTCAAGTAATACTCATTGAACGACCAGTCGGCGAGCGTGTAGGGGCCGGTGATCGGAATCTTCACCGGCTTCCGCGCGACGGATTTCACGAACCGCAACTCATCGAGATGAAACGGCTCGACGAGCCGCACCCGCTCCACCACGGCCGCCTTGCGGTAGTAGCGGTTGTCAAACGACCGCACGTGTCCATAGAACCGGAATCCGGCGACGCGGCGCACGGGATACTCATACATCTCGACCCGCCGCGCTTCGCCGTCGTAGACCACATCCAGACCGGCGGCTTCCTGGAGCCGAATGGCGAAAATCGCACCCCAATCGCGCACTCGCTCTTTGTCGGGATGATCCGAGGCGAGCAGCGCCTTCAGCTCGTCGGTGCCGTCGATGCCCAGGCGCTCGGCCCACCTGTCGAGCTCCTGGAGATCTCCCCCTGAGGGCTTCTGCCCGCGCGTGGCCTTCACCAGCCACGCCGGCTTGGCCAGGCTACCGATTTCCTGAGTCGGAAACACGTTCGCTCCCATCACATCACCCCCGGCGCAGCGTTTCGGCCGCTTCGCCGAGCCGCCGCGTCTTTGCCGTTGCCACATCCCATGGCAGGAACTCCAAATCACAGTTCGGGACCAGGGCCACATCGGCGGCGCCCAACCGGTCGCGAACCCGGCGCGCCTGCTCTACGAGAGCGGCCGTGTCCTCGATGAGCGAGTTGCGCCCGTCCATTGCTCCGACCAACAGGGTCTTGCCGGCCGCCAGCTTGTGCA
The DNA here is from genome assembly GCA_052386995.1 of Armatimonadota bacterium. GTDB lineage: Bacteria > Sysuimicrobiota > Sysuimicrobiia > Sysuimicrobiales > Humicultoraceae > JBQTJP01. Next base: position 37,845 of record JBQTJP010000067.1, on the reverse strand, counting down.
GGCTCTCGCCGGTGCCGTTCAGCGAGCCGGCATACAGATCGACGCCGATCTCATCCACCGGGAACGTCAGCAACTCGCCGAGCATCGGGCCGGCATTCCCGAAGAAGGTGTGCAGCGCGGTGCGCAGCCGAAGGCCGTTGGTCACCTTCTCCAATGCCGTCCGCGCGCGCCCCACGTCCGCGGGCGCGGCCCGGGTGACCAGCACCGGGTCGCTGAACTGGAGATAGGTGCAGCCCGCCGCCGCGAGCGCCTGCGCCTCGGCTCGGATCACCGCGGAGGCGTCGTCCAGGATCTGGTTGGCGCTGCGGCCGGACGCGTTCTCCGAGAGCCTGGCCAGCGCGAAGGGCGACGGCAGTACCGCCTTCCACCGCAGACCGGCGAGCGCTTTCACGTTCAGCACCGACAGCACCGCCTGACCGGTTGGCCGGAGCATGTCGGTAATGACCGGCCGCCGGTAGAATGAGTTGTTATCAAACCACCGCACGATGCCTCCCGGGTGCATTCCGGGCGTGCCCTCGCTCAGCGGCCGGAGCAGGTCCTGCCAGCGGAACTGGCCGTCCACGATGTAGTCGAGACCGGCCTCACGCTGGATGGCGATGACGCTCTGCTCGTCGTCCGCGATGGCCGCGGCGAGCTCGTCGGCACCGGCGCGCTTGCGTTCAACCGCGCGCGTCAGCTCGACAACCTTCTCGGACCTGGGAAAGATGCCTACCAGATGTGCGAACGGCATAGCCCCTCCTCGATGGCGACCCGCATCCTCCGCGCGAAACCACGCAAAACGAAAAAGACCCCCCGCCTACCGGACGGAAGGTCTACCCCCGCGTTACCACCAGATCGCGCGCGCGCCTCGCGGCGCAGCGCCTCATCGAGTGACCCACGACAATCCGGGGCCACTCTTGCTCGATCTCGGGAGCACCCGTTCGGGCTACTGACCAACGGTGTTTGCCCGAAGGCTCGGAAGCCATGTTCGGCGTCCTCTCGTCGCCGGCTCGCACCAGGCCCGGCTCGCTCAGACGATCTAGACGCTTACTCCCGCTTCGTCATTGCCCCGCTGAACTTGCTCATTGTAACATCGTTGGACGTCTATCACAATCCCCGTTTGTTCATACCATGTATCGATGACGGAGCGTTTATCACGACCCGAACTTGGTCAATCGTCTTCTTCGTAATCTGTGGCACCACCGCATCGGCCGCCGGATAGCCGAGAGGGATCAGCAGATACGGCTTCTCATTCTTCGGCCGCCCGAGGATCGTCGACAGAAACGCCATCGGGCTCGGCGTGTGCGTGAGCGTGGCCAGCCCGGCCCAATGCAACGCCGCCAGCAAGAAGCCGCATGCGATGCCGACCGACTCCATCACGTAATAGTGTTTGGTGTGCTGCTCCTGTCCATCCGCCCCGATGCTCAGACCGTAGTCTTGCCGGAAAACCACGATCAGGTACGGTGCGATCTCCAGAAACTCTTTGCGCCAGTCGGTCCCCAGCGGCGCGAGCGCCTCGAGCCAGTCGTCGGGCATCCGGTGCTCGTAACTCTCCCGCTCCTCCGCCTCGGCGGCCTCGCGGATACGTCGCTTGACCGCAGGATCATTCACGACCACGAACGTCCACGGCTGCCTGTTCGCGCCGGACGGCGCGCTCGATGCCACCGCGATCGCGGCCTCGATGATCTCTATCGACACGGGCTCTGACGAGAAGTGCCGGACCGTGCGGCGCCGGAGCATCCAGGCGGCGAAGTCACGCGCCCGCTCGAGCTGCGTCCCGCGCGGGAAGCGGCGAAAGTCCAGCGGGACCGGACGGTAGTCCGCATGGGTCACGGAGCCTCACTCTCCTCACCGGTGGCCTGAAGCGACGCGAGGTAGTCGGCGATGAGCCGCCGGGCTTCGTCTTCCTGGTCGGGCAGCACAAGGATGTCCGCCCAGATGCCCGCCTGATCTCCGACCATCGTTGCCACGTCGTACCCGGGCACGTGGCGCGAGCGAATCATCGTCCTGACCCCCGCGGATTCCAGCAGGTCGCGAATCGTCATCGCCTCAAACTCGCTCGTGGCTTCGTAGACTGTTGCCACGTCCTGGGGCTCGGGGAGCAGCGGCATGCTAGGTCTCCTCGGTGGTCAGCCGGTACGCGTCCCGCGCCCGCATCTGATAGGCGGCCGCCAGGGCCCTCGCGGTGTCACGCCGGGAGAGCCCTTCCGCACGCAGGCGTTTGACGAAAGCCTCGGGCGTCAGCGCTGGGGGCGCCGCGCCTCGCTCGGCTGCCGGTGCACCCTCGATCACCAGCGTCACCTCCCCCCTGGGTGAAGACGCGAGAGCCGCGCGCACCTCGGCGGGTGTCCCTCGGAGGATTTCCTCATGCATCTTGGTGAGCTCCCGTGCCAGCAGCAGACGGCGCGGGCCAAGAATGTCCTCGATGTCCGACAGGGTCTCGTGCACTCGATGCGGCGCCTCGAACATCACCAGCGCCATCGGAAGGCCCGCGAGCGCGGACAGGAAACGCCGACGCTCACTGCTCCGCCGTGGGGGAAAACCGACAAAGGCAAACGCGCCGGCTGGAAAGTCCGCGAGCGCGACCGCTGCCGTCACGGCGCTCGGTCCGGGCACGGCAACGATCGCGCAGTTCCCGCGCGCCGCCGCGGCGACGAGCGCCGCCCCCGGATCCGACACCGCGGGTGTACCCGCATCGCTCACGACCGCGACGCTCTTCCCTTCCTGCAAGATCTTCAGGAGGTGCGGGATACGCGCGCGCTCGTTGTGCTCGTGGAGGCTCGTGACCGGAGTATGGATGTCATGGTGCGCCAGCAGCCCGCGCGTGCGCCGTGTGTCCTCGCAGGCGATCAGACTGGCTTCCCTGAGAACGCGGATCGCGCGGAGCGTGAGGTCCTCGAGATTGCCGATGGGGGTCGCGACCAGGTACAGCGTGCCGCCGGCGCCCATCACTCGCCCTCCCGCCCGACCGCCATCCGGACGGCCTCATCAGCCGTCTTTGCGACGAGCATTCCGGACGGTTGACCGGCGATGGCCGTCTCCCACGTGCGCAGCCCCACAACCCGTCGCCCAGCCCGCAGGGCATGGCCGATCTCGGACAACGTGCCGGCCCCGCCCCCGATGGCGATGACGGCTTTCGCCGCGAGCACGATGATCACGTTGCGCATCTGCCCGGCTCCGGTAGGAATCGCTACATCGAGATGGGGATTGGCCCCGGCCACGTCCGCGCCGGGCAGGAGACCGATGGTCAGTCCACCCGCGCGCTTCGCCCCCCGGCAGGCGGCTTCCATCACGCCGCCGAGTCCGCCGCAGATCAGACCAAATCCCGCCTCGGCAATCCGCCGGCCGATGTCCTCGGCGAGCGCGGCGGCATCAGGGTGCGAGATCGTGCTCTCGCCGACTACCGCGATGAGCGAGCGCATCGTCACCGGGCTCCACGAGACCGTCCAACAGCATGAGCGCCGCCCGCTTGTCCAGCGGCTCATTCAGGTTTCCGCACTTCGGCGACTGAATGCAAGACGGGCAGCCGCCCTCGCATGGGCAGGCCGCGATGACCTCCCGGGTCGCGGTCGTGAGCGCATCAAACAGCGCGAAGCCCTTCTCCACAATGCCGACACCGCCGGGATAGCCGTCGTAGATGAAGATCGCGGGGGCCTGGGTCTGCGGGTGAAGCGGATACGACACCCCACCCAGGTCCTGTCGGTCGCACATCGCAAAGAGCGGCAGCACGCCGATGGCGGCGTGCTCGACGGCGTGGATGCCGCCGGCGAAATCCAGCCCCGCGGCGCGCACGCGCTGCTCCAGTCCCTCGGGGATGGCAAACCACAGGGCCGCGGTTGAGAGCCGCTCGGCCGGGAGGTCGAGGGGCTCGACGGCGAGCACGGTATCGGTAAAGAGCTGCTTGCGCGCGTATCCGACGACCTGGGTCGACACCTCGACTTCGCTGAACCGCACCTGGGTTGCACCCCAGGATTTCGTCTCCATCGTTGGCCCGATTGTGAGGTCAATCGTAGTCCGCGGCTGCGTGTAGTGCTCCTCCGCGGTCGGCGTCACGTGCGCGAGCCGGGATTCAACGTCGAGGTCACGCACCAGATACGCCTCGCCCTGATGCAGATAGATTGCCCCGGGGTGCACCTGCTCGAAAGCCCGCGCCGCTTCGACGGTGCCGATAATCCGCCGGCCATCGGCGATCCGGAAGATCTCGCCGCGCGCGGAGCGGATGTCCACGCCGCCGGCGGGATACCGTCCGCCTCCGGTCCAGTACCAGCGGCTGCGACGCGGGGTCAGATCGCCGGCCGCCACGAGCAGGTGGATGAGATCGCGCGAGCGGTCGCCGAACAGGTCGATGTCGGCCTCGATCAGCGCGATCTCCGCGGCCGCGCAGCGCATGTGCCGCGCCAGGATGTAAGGGTTCTCCGGGTCGATGACCGCGTGCTCGCACGGCCGCTCGAACAGATAGTCAGGGTGGCGCATCAGGTATTGATCGAGCGCGTCCTGCTGAGCGATCAACACGGCCAGCGCGGGATCCGTTCCGCGTCCCGCGCGGCCGGCCCGCTGCCACGTCGACGCAATCGTCCCGGGAAATCCTACCAGCAACGCGGCGTCGAGTCCCCCGATGTCGATACCGAGCTCGAGCGCGCTGGTCGACACGACACCGAGGAGCTCCCCGTCGAACAGCCGACGCTCGATCCGCCGGCGGTCCTCGGGCAGGTATCCCGCGCGGTAGGGACTGATCCGGCCGGCCAGGTGTGGGGCGCTCTCGCCGAGGCGCCGTGTCGCGTAACGCGAGATCAGCTCGGTGACCTTGCGGGCCTTGGTGAATGCAATCGTACGCACCTCGCGCCGCATGAGGTCGGTGAAGAGTCCCGTCACTTCGGTGATGGCGCTTCTTCGCACCGAACGGGCCTCGTCGATCAACGGCGGATTCCACAGCGCAAACCAGCGCGGCCCCGCCGGGGCGCCGTCGTCGTCGATCACCCTCACCGGCAGGCCGAGAAGCCGTGTGGCAAACTCTTCGGGGTTGGCGATGGTCGCCGACGTGCAGATGAAGCGAGGATCCGCGCCATGCAGCCGGCAGAGGCGGCGCAGACGACGGAGTACGTTTGCCACGTTCGACCCGAAGACCCCCCGGTAGACATGCATCTCGTCGATGACGACGAAGCGCAGCCGCGAGAGGAACGGCTTCCAGCGAAAGTGCTGCGGCAGGATGCCAACGTGAATCATGTCCGGGTTGGACAGCAGAATGCGCGCGCCCTCGCGCGCGGCCCGGCGCTCTCGCTCCGGCGTGTCGCCGTCATAGGTCGCGACAGGGATGTCGGGGAGCTCGAACGCGCGCAGAGCGTCGCGCTGATCCTGCGCCAGCGCCTTGGTCGGAAAAAGGTAGAGCGCGCGGGCCTCGGGATCGTCGAGCAGCGCCTCGAGCACCGGGAGATTGTAGCACAGCGTCTTGCCGCTCGCGGTCGGCGTTGTGACCGCGACATGCGCGCCGCGGCGCACGGCCTCGATCGCGGCAGCCTGGTGGGTGTAGAGGCGCGTGATGCCGCGTTCCTGCAGCCACCGCTCGAGCCGCGAATGGAGCGGACGCTCCAGCGTCCCGAAGCGGGCACCGCGGGCAGGAAGGAATCGTGTGTGAACGATCTGCCCTCGATAGTCTGCTCGGTCGGGTAATGAGCGGAGGAACGCGCCGGGATCCATTCCGGTTCTAGTTTGGTGCAGGCGAGATGAATCCTGTAGGCATTGACCGGCAAACCGCAACCGCGTATCGTAGGTGCTGATCTCCGCGCGGAAGTGGCGGAACTGGCAGACGCGCAGGCCTCAGGAGCCTGTGGCCGAAAAGCCGTGGGGGTTCAAATCCCCCCTTCCGCACCACCCGTGGACATCATCGTCGTACCCGCCTCTGGAGTCATTTGAAGATCTGAGGCTGCCCGGCCGCCAGGTCGGCATAGTTCACCCGCCAGGCCCCCTCGCCGTCCTTCCGCAGCTCCACCCGCATCGGGGTACGCAGGGCGGCACGACCGCCGGGCGGCGCCTGGGTCATCGCCGCAACGAATGTCACGCTGCCCCGATCGCCTCGGATCTCCACGCGCACGTTCTCGAGGCTGAAACTCGCCAGCCGCGATCGCTCCAGCGGCTGGGCCCAGTTGGCCGGCAGATTCACCAGGAATCGTTCGGCCCATTCCCTGGCCCGGGGATGCGACGCGTGGGCGAAGGCCTCGTAGACCTGCGTCACCGCATTTGCCGCCCGCTCTCTGTCGTCGACCGGATACCCCTTGAAGACCCCTGCGGCGGCTCCCCGTTCGACCGCGTCCGAAGACCAATGCCAGGGCGGAACGTCGATGAACGCCGGACCCTGCGCTCCCGAAACGCCTGCCAGCATCGCGACACCCACGATCACCGCTCCAAGCACACGCATGATGAGCCCTCCCGGCCCTATTCTACTGCCGTCCATGTCTACCAGGAAACGCCTTCGGGCATGCACCGGGACGGGGATCACTCCGTCCCACTATGGATCTCAACGGACTGGCCGAACGTTACGCGAAGACCAAGGACGCCGCATTGCGCGAGGAGATCGCGGTCGCCTGTACCTCGCTCATCCGGGGCGTCGCCTCCGAGTTCCTCACGCAGGGAGTGCCGCAAGAGGACCTGATCCAGGTCGGCTATCTGGGCCTGCTGGCCGCAATCGAAGGGTTCGACATCACCCGCGGCTTCAAGTTCAAGACATACGCCGTCCCGCAGATCCGCGGGCGCATGCGTCACTATCTCCGCGACAGCCGTGATACGATTCGCCGGCCCCGCTGGCTGCAGAAAACGAATCAACAGATCGAGCAAGCGGTGGGACGCTACGTCAGCCAGCACGGACGGTTCCCCAGCCTGGAGCAGCTCGCGACAGAGTTGAACGTCACCGAGGAAGGCCTGCTCGAGATCCTGAGCACTCGCGAGGCTGTGCGCACGGTACCGTTGGACGCCCCCGATGAGGAAGACGATCCCGAGATCCGGCGCGATCTCATCCGGCACAAAGAGTACGTGTCGTTCCAGCTGCCGATCGAGGATAAAATCGTCCTCTATGAAGCCATCGAGAAACTCACTGCGCGACAGCGGGAGGTGCTGTACCATCTGTTCTTCCGCGATCGCAGTCAGCCTGAGACCGCCAGAAGCATCGGGGTGTCGCAGAAGCAGGTGTCCCGCGTCCTCTCCTCCGCCCTCACGCGTCTACGGACGCTGCTGATCCGCTAACCGTCTACCAGCGCCGCAAGACCGCCAGACCCAGCTTGATGTACTCCAGGACGACGATCTCGGTATCCCGTTCACGCGTCCACCACTGGACGGGACTGTAGAAGTCTTGCTGCACGGGATAGACTCGAATCTCCACGGGTGATCCTCTAAAGACTTTCGTAAAGAGATACCGCGTGCGCCGGGTGTGAAACGAGGATGTGACGACCAATGCCCGCCGGGCCCTGCGCCCTTCAAGGATCGGGCGAAGCATTTCCGCCTGCTCGGCCGTGCTCGTCGAGTTGCTCTCGAGCAGAAGTGCGGAAGCCGGGATGCCATGGGCCAGGGCCTGCCGCCGCTGGAGCTCGGGGATCGAAATACCCTCCATTTCTTCGCCGCCGGAGAGGATCACCAGCGCCGCGTATCCGGCGCGGTAGAGCTCGGCAGCCTGACGAACACGCTCATCGCGCCGCGCACCGGACAGCACGATGATGGCGTCGGCTGGCTCCAGCCGATCCCGGACAATGAGAAACCGCCCGGCCGCGTCCAGCAGCGAGCCATATGTCAGGGCCAGCGTCGCAACGAGGCCCACGAAGGCGAGCGCCACAATGCCCAGACGCTTCACGAGACAATTATAGAGTGCTAGGTCACTTCCCTGAATGCCGATCGCGCCGCCTCGACGGTTTCCTCAATGTCGCCTGCGCTGTGCGCCGTTGAGACGAACCAGGCCTCGAACTGCGAAGGCGGGAGCAGAATGCCGCGGCGCAGCATGCCCTGGAAGAACTTTGCGAATCGCAAGACCTCGGCCGCCGCCGCGGTGGCGTAATCCGGCGGGAGGGCATCGGTGAAAAAGACGGTGAGCATCGATGCCTCGCGCACGACCGAGACCACTACGCCCGCCCGCGCAGCCGCATCCGCCAGCCCGTCGGCGAGACGCGCCGTCAGAGCCTCCAACCCGGTGTAGTCGTCGGGATCTTGCAGCCGCCCTAAGGTCGCGATTCCGGCGGCCACCGCCAGCGGGTTGCCCGACAGCGTCCCCGCTTGATACACCGGGCCCAGCGGGGCGACGGTTTCCATCACGTCGCGCCGCCCCCCATAGGCCGCCAGCGGCAGCCCTCCGCCGATGATCTTGCCCAAACAGGTCAGGTCCGGCCGGATGCCGTAACGCGCCTGCGCGCCGCCACGGGCCACGCGGAAGCCCGTGATGACCTCGTCGAAGATGAGCAGCGCGCGGTGACGGTGCGTCACCTCACGAAGTCCCTCGAGGAACCCGCTCTCCGGCCGGACGACGCCCATGTTGGCGGCCACGGGTTCGACGATGACGGCCGCGATGCCGTCGGGGTGCGCCGAGAACATCTCGCGCACCGCGGCGAGGTTGTTGTACGGCGCGACGAGCGTGTCGGCGACCGCCGCGCGCGGCACCCCCGCGCTGCTGGGAAGCCCAAAGGTCGCGACGCCGGAACCCGCCTGCGCGAGGAGCGGGTCGGCGTGGCCGTGATAGCATCCGGCGAACTTCACGATCTTGTCGCGTCCGGTGAACCCACGGGCCACCCGGATGGCGCTCATGGCCGCTTCGGTCCCCGAGCTGACGCACCGCATCATCTCGATCGAGGGCATCGCGTCGCGGATCAGGCGCGCCAGCTCGAGCTCGTGGGGCGTGGGCATTCCGAAGCTGGTGCCGCGACCCGCCATGTCGGCGATGGCCGCGGCGACGTGTGCCGGCGCGTGGCCCAGGATCAGGGCTCCCCATGATCCGATGTAGTCGAGCAGCGTACGCCCGTCGATGTCTGTGACATGCGACCCGCGCCCCGCCGCGACGACGACGGGAGTGCCGCCGACCGCGCGGAACGCCCGCACGGGGCTATTCACTCCGCCGGGGAAATAGCGCTGGCTCTCTTCGAAGACTTCCGCAGACCGCCGACCCGACGTGACGGAGTCGGTCATGCATCCTCTCCGGGATCCGAGCCGTCGGTCGATTCCGCGGGGTCAACGTCGAGGTCGAACAGCTCCCGGGCCAGCCGGAGGCTGTCCGCGTCGTGCCGTGCCGCCGACTCGCGCAGCCGGACGATGGGCGCGTGGAGTAACTTTCGCACCACCGCCTCGGCCAAGGCCCGCGCCGCTTCCTGGCCGCCGTCGTCGAGCCCCCGCAGTCGAGAGCGCGCCCGCGCGAATTCCCGCTCCAGAATGCTCTGCGCACGGCCGCGCAGCGCGGCGATCAACGGGACCGCGTCCCGCGAGGCCATCCACCGCTCAAATCCTCCGAGGGTGTCGGCGACAATGCGTTCGGCCTGCATAAGGCTCTCCCCAGTGATCGGAGGGCCGGGGTCGACTCCTGACAGACCGTCCAGGTCAATCAGCCGTACCCCGGGCAGCGACGCCACCGCCGCATCGACGCCGCGGGGAACCCCGAGATCGATCACGACCAGTGGATCGCCATGGCGGGCGTCATCGAGCATCCCTTTGAGAATGATCGGTTCGGCCGCGCCGATGCAGATAACCAGGATGTCCGCACCCGTCGCGGCGGCACTGATCTCGTCCAGGGACAGGCTCTCCGCGCCGACGCGGCGGGCGAGGACCGCTGCGCCCTCAGGCGTCCGGTTGGCCACGGCCGTGATCTGGGCCCCGGCGGCCGCGAACACTTTGACGACGAGCGCGGCCAGCTCGCCCGCTCCCACGACGATCACGCGCCGGCCGCTCACCGATGCAAGAATCCTCCGGCTCTGCGCCAGGGCCGCGCGCGGGACCGAGGGCGCGCTGCGGATCAGTCCGGTCTCCCGGCGCACGCGGCGCCCGGTGGCGAGGGCCAGCTGCATCAACCGGTTGAGCGCCGGACCTGTCACCTTCGCCGTGCGCGCGACGTCGAAGGCCCGCCGAACCTGTCCGAGAATCTGCTGCTCGCCGACGATCATCGAGTCGAGTCCCGCGGTCACGCGCAGCGCATGGCGTGCGGCCGCCATGTCACGATGAACGTACAGGGCGGATTCAAACGCGTCGGCGGGGAGGCCCCGGGATCCGCTGAGGAAAGCCACCGCGTCGCGGACGGGAGGGTCTCCCCGAGCGACCAGGTACAGCTCCGTGCGATTGCAGGTGGAGAGCAGGACGCATTCATCGATGGCGGTGATGTCACGCAGCTGCACAACCGCGGACGGGATCTCAGCCTCGCCGAACGCGAGGCGCTCTCGCACCTCGACGGCAGCGGTTTTATGACTCAGTCCGATCGTCGACAGCGTCATGATTTGCCGGTATGGTCGGCGGGCTACGCCCGCGCAAACACCGCTACGATATTCTGCCCGCCGAAGCCGAATCCATTTGCGATCGCGGCGTGCACCTTCGCGGTACGGGCGGTGTGGGGGACGCAGTCGAGATCGCATTCCGGATCCTGTCGGTCGAGGTTGATCGTCGGCGGGATGACGCCGTCGTGGATGGCCATGACGGCCGCCAGCGCGCTCAATGCGCCTGCGGCGCCCATTAGATGCCCCACCATCGACTTCGGGGAGCTGACCGCCAGCCGGTCGGCGTGGCCTCCGAAGGCCCGCCGGATGGCCCGCACCTCGGCGGTGTCGCCGACGGGCGTCGACGTAGCATGGGCGCACACATAATCCACATCCTCGGGGGCGAGGCCGGCGCGCTCGAGCGCGCGGGTGATCGCGCGCGCCGCGCCGTTCCCGTCAGGCTCGGGCGCGGTGATGTGAAACGCGTCCGCGGCGATCGCACCGCCCAACGCCGCGGCATAGATGTGGGCCCCCCGCGCCTCCGCGTGCTCGCGGCGCTCGAGCATCAGCGCCACCGCACCTTCCCCAAAGACGAATCCGTCACGATCGGCGTCGAACGGCCGGCTGGCCCGTTCCGGCTCATCATTTCTCCGCGAGAGCGCCCGCATATTGGCCATCGCGGCGAACGACAGGGGTGTGAGGGCGGATTCGCTGCCCCCGGCAATAATTGCATCGGCGTCCCCGTCGCGGATCAGACGCACGGCGTCGACGATTGCCTGGACCCCCGACGCGCAGGCGGCGGTCGCGGTGATAGCCGGACCTCGCAGGCCCAGCGAGATCGAGACCTGGCAGGCCCCGATGTTGGACATCATCATCGGCACGAACAGCGGGCTTACGCGCCGCGGACCCCGCTCGGCCAGCACCATGGTCTCGCGCTCGACCAAGGCGGTCCCGCCCCCGCCGGTGTTCATTACGACACCGATCCGCTCGCCGTTCTGGCGGTCCACGGTCAGGCCCGCGTCCGTCAGCGCCTGCGTCGATGCGGCGACGGCAAACTGGGTGAAGCGTTCGAGCCGGCCGGCGCTCTTGGCGTCGATGTACAGGGCCGGGTCGAATCCCTTCACCTCGCTGGCGATCTGCACGGGCAACGCGGACGCATCGAACTGCGTGATGCGGCCCACGCCCGACCGGCCGGCAATCAGGGCGTGCCAGGTCTCGTGGCCGGACAGGCCCACCGGCGTGACGGCACCCAGCCCCGTCACGACTACGTCGGTTTGATTCTTGGGGATCACGAATTCTATGGTAGCAAAATCCCAAACCCCTGGCGGCCGGGACTCAGCCGGACCGAGTGTCTCCCGGACGCTACCCGCTGGGGGGTGACGCTTTCGGTGTCACGGCCGTCTGTACGGCCTCGACGAGCGCGGGCTCCGGAACGGCCCCCACGACTTCCTGCGTGTCGTTGATGACCGTCTTGGGCACCGCGTACACGTTGTACTGCTGTGCGAGCGCGGGGAACTCACCGGCTTCCACGATGTCGGTGCGCACGCGCGGAGAGGCGATCGCCAGATCGGCGGCCAGCCTGGCCGCCCGCGGGCAATGCGGTCAGGTCGGGGTGACGAACACCTGGAGGTGGGCGTCGGCGGGCAGGCCGGCGAGCGTCTCCACCGTGGCGGCGGACAGCTCCGCGCGGCCCTTTGACACATCGAGCACGAGCTCCAGAAGCGTGACGAACTCGTAACCGGCGGGCATGCCATAGTAGCGGATTCCGTAGTCGGCCGCGCCGATCACGGCGGTCATCGGCGTGCGCGCCACCCCGTACTGTTTAGCGAGCTCGGGCTCACCGGCCGTGCTGTGCTCCTCGAGGGTCACGCGGTCGGAGAGGTCCGCGAGCCCCTTGAGGATCTGCCGCGTGTACTCCGCCATCTCCCAGTCCTGACCCGGCAGGGCCAGGCCTCCGGCGCTGGGCGCGAAGAACACCAGACGCACGTCATGCTCCATCTCTTCCGCAAGCCGCTTTCGGACGTGCGCCGCGTCCTGCTCGTTGAGAAACGCCATCGGGTCCTCCGGTCGAGGCTCCGCTCAAGCCGACCGTTTCGCCCAACGCGGGGCGGGCGAAGGCTATTCCACGGGGAGGGGTCTGCGCGCGGCGGCCGGAACCTATGGACTCGATGTCAGATCAACCCTTCGACGAAGATCTCAAGGTGCTGGCGCACCTGCGGGGCTACCCCGAAGACTTGCGACATTACAGCAACCTCATCAAACAGGCGCACCCACGGGTGACCTCGGCGCTTCGGCACATCCTCGGCCGCCCTGCGTCGTCGGCATCGCTCATCGCGGCGGTTTGCCGGTACGTGGCCGAGGGCATCCCCATCGCAAGCGCCATCGAGGCGGCCGACCTCTTCGGCGTCCCTCCGCGTCAGTTTCTCGACGACATCGCCTCTCGCGCCGATTTCCCGGCCCCGCTCTTTGCAGTGGACCACCGCCGCATCTGGCGGCTTGCCGACCTCGAAGCGTATCGGACTCGGGGCTCCGCCGGACGACCGTGATGGCAAAGTTCGCGCTGTGGGTGAAGTGCCCGGCGTGCGGCATCGCGTTCGACAGCGGGCTGCGGATGGACCGAACATCGTTCAGCCGTGGGACGCTCGCGGCAAACTACCATACGTGTCCGAACTGCGGCGTGCGGGAGACATACCGAAAGGAGAACTACGACCTGCGGGATGCGCCGATCAAGACACGCAGATGATCCCACTGGGAGTCATGCGGGAGGCTCGGGGATCGGCGCTGGTCGCACAGGCCCCGCGTGGAGGTATCTTGAGGGAAGGCGGCGGCCCAGGACCGCCTCCATGGCCTGCGATGCCGCCCTGACTTTTTCCAGATCCACGCCCGTCTCGACACCCATGCCGTGCAGCATATACAGGAGGTCTTCCGTCGCCAGATTTCCGAGGGCCCCCGGCGCAAACGGACAGCCACCCAGCCCGCCGGCGGAGGCATCTACCGTCGTGATCCCCATGGTCATCGACGCCAGCACGTTCGCCAGAGCGGTCCCGCGCGTGTCGTGGAAGTGCACCGCGATGACCTCCGGCGGAATCTCCCGCAGCAGCACGCCCAGCAGGCTCTGCACCTCCTGCGGGGTGGCCGCGCCAATCGTATCCGCGACGCCCAGGTCCCCGCATCCCATCTCGAGCAGCGCCAGAGCGACGCGCCGAACGGCATCCGGATTCACGCGCCCCGTATAGGGACACCACCAGGCCGTCGAGATGTAGCCCCGCACCACAAGACCGCGGCGAGCCGCGGCGCCGACGATGTCGCGAAACACGCGGAGCGAGCCGTCGATACTCATGCCGATGTTGGCCATCGCGAAGGCTTCCGAGGCCGCGGTGAAGACGGCGATCGTCCGAAGTCCGGCGGCCAGCGCGCGCTCCAGCCCTCTGCGGTTGGGCACCAGGGCCACACACACGGCGCCGGTCCGGTGTGCCACGCGGCGCGCAACTTCTTCTGTGTCGGCCATCTGCGGCACGCGGTCCGGCCGGACGAAGGATCCGATTTCGATCACGGGCAGACCCGCTTCGGCCAGCCGCTCGATGAATGCCACTTTGGCCTCGAGCGGGACGGTGTCGGGCTCGTTCTGCAGGCCGTCGCGAGGCCCCACCTCGACAACGCGGATTCGTCCGGGCACCGGCGGGGCCGCCGGGACCTGCCCCGCGGTCGAGGCCTCGGGTGGACCCTCACGCCTCAAGGTGCTTCACCTCGACCACAACGGCGCCGCCCTCCACCTGAGTGCCGGGCGCAATGAGTATCCGCTCGACCCGGCATGGCGACGACGCGCGGATCACGGTTTCCATCTTCATGGCCTCGACAACGTACAGGGGGGCGCCGGTCGCTACCGCCTGACCTTCCTGGACGAACACCTGCGTCACCACGCCAGGCATGGGGGCACGCAGATCGTAGTGGCCGGAGGCGGGCGATCTCCGGCGCTCATCTGCCGGGTCCCGCTCAAACGCATACGTCTGGCCATCGACATGCAGATAGTGCATCCTCCCGTCGCTGGCATAGTGCGCGAGCGTTCGCCGGCCGTCGCAGGTGACCGCGTACACGCCCGCCTCCAAGGGTGTGAGCGTGAGCGTCACCACAACATCGCCAACCCGCACCGTCGTGCGGTCGACGGAGCCGGTGACTTCCGCGGGCACTGTCACTCTTCCGAAGGCCAGCAGGACACGTCCCGGGCTCACGACATCCTCCACCGGCTCAGCCGATCCCAGGGATCAGCGAAGCCCTCGGCCTCCGCATGGGAATCGGCATGCGGCGGGCCACCACGGGTCTTCGGCCGCGCGGTATCGGAGAGGGCCGCGGCCACGGCGGAGGCTTCGGTTGTGGGCGCGGGATGCTGCCAGCCCGGCAGATGCCGTGACAGAAAGTCAGTGGACAGCTCTCCGGCCGCGAACGCGGGCAGGTCGCACACCGCGCGCAGGTACGGAAGGTTCGTGCGGATGCCGAGCACGACGTAGCCGGCGAGCGCCTGGCGCATGCGGCGCACCGCCCCTGCGCGGTCCGGCGCCCAGGCAATGACTTTCGACAGGATCGGATCGTAGTGCCGGGGGATCTCCTGTCCGGTCACGATGCCGGAGTCGACTCGGACGCCGGGCATGTGCGGCTCGACCAGGTGGAGCACCTTGCCCGGGGATGGTGCGAAATCGGCTTCGGGATCTTCGGCATAGACCCGGCATTCAATGGCCCATCCGCGCGATCGAATCTCGTGCTGACGGAGGGTGAGCCGATCGCCCGCGGCGATGCTGAATTGGGCCTGGACCACGTCCACGCCCATCACCATCTCCGTCACCGGGTGCTCGACCTGCAGCCGGGTGTTCACTTCCAGAAAGTAGTATCGGCGATCGCGATCTACGAGGAACTCGACCGTGCCCGCGTTGATGTACCCGGCCGCGCGGGCGATCCGCACGGCCGCATCGCCCAACTCGGCGCGCAGCCAGGTGTCCGCGCCCGGCGAGGGTGACTCTTCGATCACCTTCTGGTGCCGGCGCTGGATGCTGCACTCGCGCTCACCGAGATGGACCAGGCCGCCCTGCTCGTCGGCGAGCACCTGCACCTCGATGTGCCTGGGGTGCTCGATCCACCGTTCGACGATGAGCCCGTCGTCCCCAAACGCCGCGCGCGCCTCCCGACGGGCGGAGCCCATAGCCACATCGAGATCGTCGGCCCGCTCGACCACGCGCAGGCCCCTGCCACCGGCACCCACGGCGGCCTTGAGCACAAGAGGGAGGCCGATCGCCTCCGCCTCACGACGGATCGCCGCGTCATCGGCACGCGGGTCGTTGAATCCAGGCAGCACAGGCACCCCGGCCGTTTCCGCCAGGCTGCGCGCGCGCGCTTTGTCCCCGAGGGCGGCGATGACGTCGGGCGGAGGCCCCACGAACGTGATCCCGGCCTCACGACAGGCCGTGGCAAACGCCGCGTCTTCGGCCAGGAAGCCGTACCCCGGATGAATCGCCTGCGCGCCGCTCCGGCGCGCCGCATCGATCACCCGGCCGATGTCCAGGTAGGAACGCGCGGCCTCGGGGGGACCGATGTTGACCGCCTCATCGGCGAGCCAGACATGCGGCGATGCCGCATCCGCATCGGAAAATACGGCGACCGATCGCATGCCCATCTCACGGCAGGCGCGGATGATGCGCACCGCGATCTCGCCGCGGTTGGCGATCAGGACTGTCGTAAACATGGTCAGCGCTGCCAGGGCGGGCGTTGCTTGTCCAAAAAGGCGCGCATGCCTTCCTGGGCCTCTCGGCCTGCGCGCACGCGGGCGATGAGGTCGACCGTGTAGGCCCGGGCCGCTTCCCACGAGAGCTGGGGAACCTTGTGGAAGAGCTCTTTCACGCGCGCGACCGCCTCCGGACCCGCCGCCTCCAGACTCTGGGCCCACGTGGCAATGGTGGCCTCGCGGTTCTCGTCGATCTCATTGATCAGACCCAATTCCCGCGCGCGCTCTGCCCCGAAGCGTTCGCCCGTCAGGGCCGCCTGCAGCAGGTGATGGCGCGCCACCTTCCTCAACAAATAGGGGAAGACCATCGCGGGCACGAGGCCGAGCCGCACTTCGGTGAGGCCAAAGACCGCGTCGGCGGTCGCCACCGCCAGGTCGCACGCGGCCACGAACCCCAACCCCCCGCCCAGCGCCGACCCGTGGACCGAAGCGATGACCGGCTTCGGACACGTCACAATCGCATCCAGGACCGCGGCGAGCTGGCCGGCGCCGGCCCGATTCTCCTCAAAGGAGGCATTGATTCCGGCGCGCATCCAGTCGAGGTCGGCCCCGGCGCAAAACGAGGGACCGGCGCCTTCCAGCACGACATAGCGGATCTTGTCCAGTGTCGCGGCCTGACGAAACACCTGTCCTACGGCGTCGATGAGCTCGGCGTCCAGCGCGTTGTGCACGTGCGGCCGGTTCAGCGTCACCGTGAGACGGTCGCGGTAGATCTCGGTTTGCAGGACGTTATTCACGCTCGCCTCACATTCGGAAGACGCCGGGCTTCATCCCCTCGATCGGCGCGTTCAGCGTGGCCGACAGGCCGAGTGCCAGCACCTCGCGGGTCCGCGCGGGGTCGATAATCCCATCGTCCCACAGCCGGGCCGTGCTGTAATACGGGCTGCCCTCCCTTTCGTACTTCTCGAGGATGGGCCGCGCGATTGCCTCTTCATCATCACGTGACAACGTCTTGCCCTCCCGCGCGAGCTGCTCGCGCTTGACGGTCACCAGCACCCCCGCGGCCTGCTCGGGTCCCATGACGTTGATGCGGGCGTTCGGCCACATCCAGAGGAAACGGGGCTCATAGGCGCGGCCGCACATCGCGTAGTTGCCGGCGCCGTAGGACCCGCCGATGATCACCGTGAGGCGCGGCACGCCGCAGGTGGCGACCGCGTGCACCATTTTGGCCCCCGCGCGGGCAATCCCCCCGGCCTCATACTGCCGGCCGACGATGAAGCCGGTGATGTTCTGGAGAAAAATCAATGGGATACGCCGCTGGCCGCAGAGCTCGATGAAGTGCGTCGCTTTCTCGGCGCTTTCGACGAACAGCACGCCGTTGTTGGCGACTATCCCTGCCAGCATGCCGTGGACGCGGGCGAAGCCACAGACCAGCGTGGTGCCGTAGAGCGCCTTGAACTCAGCGAAGCGGCTGCCGTCGACGATGCGGGCGATCACTTCCCGGACGTCGTAGCCGCGCCTGAGGTCTGACGGGATGATTCCATACATCTCCATCGGACTATAGGCGGGATCTTCGGGGACGGTGACATCGAGGTCGAAGACCTTGCGCCGGTTCAGCGTTCCGATGATGTCCCGCACGATCTGGAGCGCGTGCCGGTCGTCCTCCGCGTAATGGTCGACGACCCCCGAGCGCCGGGCGTGGACATCGGCGCCTCCGAGCTCTTCCGCGCTCACGTCCTCGCCGGTCGCGGCTTTGACCAGCGGCGGGCCGCCCAGGAAGATCGTGCCTGTTCCCCTGACGATCACCGCTTCATCGCTCATCGCCGGCACGTAGGCCCCGCCGGCGGTACACGAGCCCACGACCGCCGCGATCTGTGGAATCCCCGCGGCCGAGAGGCGCGCCTGGTTGTAGAAGATCCGGCCGAAGTGCTCGCGGTCGGGAAACACCTGATCCTGCAGCGGCAGGAAGGCGCCACCCGAATCCACGAGGTACACGCAGGGCAGGTGATTCTGTAGGGCGATCTCCTGCGCGCGAAGATGCTTCTTCACGGTCATGGGATAGTAGGTGCCGCCCTTCACGGTCGCGTCGTTCGCCACGATGATGGTTTCTTTTCCGCCGACGCGGCCGATGCCGGTGACGATGCCCGCCGAGGGTGCCTCGTTCTCGTACATCTCCCACGCGGCGAGCGGCGAAAGTTCGAGGAAGGGAGAGCCGGGATCGAGCAGGATGTCGACCCGCTCGCGGGCGGTCAGCTTTCCCAGCTCTCGGTGGCGCCGCTGGGCCCGCTCGCCGCCTCCTTCGCTGACCACCTCGAGCCGCGCGCGAAGCTCGGCAACCAGAGCCTCCTGCGCCCGACGGTTGGCGTTGAACTCATCGGTGCTTGTATCCACGCGGGAGATGACGCGATCCATCAGGCAGTTGTTGGGATACACCGCGGGGGCGGCCGTCTCCTGTGCGGCAGACGCCGGGCCGCTCAAGATGGCGCTGACCGGGGAAACGCGCTAGCGGCGAGGAGGAAGCTGGTCTTCGACGATGCGCCGCATTTCCTGAAGCAGGCGCAGGGTCTCGGTCTCGAACGATTCCTGGATGAGGGTGAACTTGCCCATCTGCTCGACGGTCAGCACCGACGCGATGAGCTGCAACTGGCGCCTCCGGCGTGCCTCCATCTGAAACCGCATCATGTTGAGTTCGGTCACCTTGATGCGGATCGCGTCATCGTCGCGCGGGGCCTGCGCGATGAGCTGACGAATTTCGCGCGTGAGGGGAGGCGCGCGGCGGCCCATCTCGAGCCGGATCTCTTTCAGGGCTTTGATCCGAGGGAAGATCCGCGCGATCTGTCCCTCGTTGAGATCGAGCTCGTCCACGAGGCGCCAGATGAGCATCGCCTCGATGATCCGCTCGCCGCGGGGCGCCTGCGGCTCTTGTCCAACCGCGGGCAGGGCCAGCGCGAGCGTGGTGATCAAGACAACACCCGCCAGCGTACGCATCGCTACTGACTCTCCGCCGTTCCGTCAAACGCATTGGGCAGCGCCGTGACGCCGGCGCTCCAGACGTCAATCATCTCACTCAGCGACGGCAGCGTCGTCCGCATCGTCCGGGTCAGCAGTCCGCGCGCGTCCGCGCGAACCGGATCGGACTCGGCGACTGGCCGCGGCCCAAGACGGACCGTGGTCGAGATCACGAGGACGGCCGCGAGTGTGGCCACGGCCGTGCCCCACGCGTATCGCGGGGTCGCCAGCGCCCGGCGGATGCGCAGCAGCACCGGCATCCGCTCGTGGGCCAGTCCGCGCTCGAGCGTGGCCATGAAGTCGGCCCAGAACCCTGGAGGCACGCTGAATCCCCCGGACGCACGCAGCCGCGCGATCGTGGCTTCGATCTCCGCCGCTTCCCCGCGACACGTGGCGCAGGTCGCCAGATGCTCGAGGACGGGCGCCCGCTCCGCGGGCGGGATCGACCCGGTGGCCCCTTCGATCAGGCGTTCGAGCACGTCCTGACACCGCAGCCTCATGGTGCGCCTACCCCCTGCGCCGCCAGCGCGCTGCGCAGCTTCCGCAACGCCGCGAACATCGTCGCCTTCACCGTGCCCTCGGAGCAGCCCATGATCCGGGCGATGTCCACGTAGGGCAGATCCTGATACAGCCGAAGGACCACCATCGCGCGCTGACGCGGCGGCAGGCCGCTGACCGCGTGCGCCACCAGACGGCCGACCTCGCGGCCCTGGGTCTCGTCTTCGATCATTGGGCCGCCAGGCACGGCGTCCGCCGCACTCTCGTGGTCGGCAAGCGGCAACCGGGCCATCCGGCCGCGGACATCGAGGCAGAGGTTCACGGTGATGCGGTAGAGCCAGGTATAGACCGCCGACCTTCCGTCGAAGCGTGGCAGCGCGCGGTAGACGCGGATGAACACTTCTTGGGTGGCGTCGGCCGCGTCCTCGTGGTTGGTCAGCATGCGGCGGGCGACCCGGTAGACGCCTTCCCGATACTTGATGACAAGCGCGGTAAAGGCGCTCTCTTCCCCGCGCCGAAAGGCTTCTACGAGCCTCAGGTCTTCAGCGTCCACGCGCGTCTCCAGCCGTCATTGTAACACCTGCCCAAGATGGAAGGTTTAGCCCCCAGGGGGTGCGCTCCACGGGCGCGTTTGGCCGCCGGCGGCCCCGGGTAAGAAGGTGCCACTGGAGACCAGGGCGAAGACTCGCTTCAACCCAGGAGGGAGGATTACCCATGGCGTTCGAACTGCCCCCGTTGCCCTACCCGTACAATGCCCTCGAGCCGCATGTCGACGAACAGACGATGCGGATCCACCACGACAAGCATCACGGCACCTACGTCACCAATCTGAACAAAGCCCTCGAGAGCGCGGCCAACCTCGCCTCGAAGACCATCGAGGAGCTGCTGTCGAATCTGGACGCGATCCCCGAGAACATCAGGATGGCGGTTCGGAACAACGGCGGTGGCCACTACAACCACACGATGTTCTGGGAGATCATGAAGCCTGGTGGCGGAGCCCTGGGTGGAGGGCTGGCGTCTGCCATTACCTCGACGTTCGGCTCGGTCGACAAACTGAAGGAAGCGGTCAATGCGGCGGGGCTGGCGCGGTTCGGCAGCGGTTGGGCGTGGCTCGTCTTGGACAAGGACGGCAAGCTGGCCGTCACAAGCACGCCGAACCAGGATACTCCGCTCTCGGCCGGACAACAGCCTGTCCTCGGCGTCGACGTGTGGGAACACGCCTACTATTTAAAGTACCAGAACCGGCGCGCCGACTACCTGCCGGCCTGGTGGAACGTGGTCAACTGGACCGAAGTCGCCGCGCGGTACGACAAAGCGCGAAAGGTCAGCGTCCGCTAGCGTTTCTTTGCGGCTTTAGAGCGCCCACGCCGGCCCGACCGGCTTCGGTGGCCGTGCGCGCGTGCGCCTTTGCGTCCGAGCAAGTTCTCGAGGAACTCCTCGTGTCCGACCTCGTCGGCCAAGAGCTCGGTGATGAGATTGTAGGTCACCGGGTCTTTCCCAAAAGTCATCTTGGCGATGTTGTTGTAATGCTGGATCGCGGCGGCCTCTGCCTTGATCTGATCCGCGACCATCCCGTCGGCGTCGCTGAAATCCCTGCGCGGGGCGAGCCATGGGCCCCCTGCGCCCGCGGCCCAGTCGGCCGGATCAACGACGGGGTTCCCGCCGAGCTCGAGAATGCGGTTGGCCAATTTCTCGGCGTGCCCCAGTTCTTCGACCGCATCGGCCTTGAAGTGCTCGATGAGCTCTTCACCGTGGAACCCCTCTGCCACGATGGCGATCATCCACAGCGAGTAGAAGACCTGCAGCTCCATGAGCATTCCCCGCCGCAGCTCAGCGACGAGCGCGCCCGTGTCGAGATCGACAACCGCACGTCCCGTGGTTCCCATGACATCCTCCGTATCCCGAGATGATCGCTGGTGCAGTAGTGTGTCCGTTGGGCGGCATATGTATTCGAGCAGCACGCCGTGTTTCCTCGCCGTCACGGACGGTGTCGCCCGCCGGCGGCAGGAACCTGGTCGTGAGGGGACGAACCCGAAGCACCGCAGACTACGAAGGCAAAGGCGATGGCTATGGCGCAGGAACTGTGCTGCCCCAATTGTGAAACCGTCATGGAACTGCGCTATCACATGCACATGCCTGAGCATGTGTGGTACGAGTGCTCGATCTGCGGGCACCGTGCCATTCCTCGGGGCGATCACTACGACACGCCCGAGGACGAAGCGCAGCCCCTTCAGTATTGACGCGCTACTGCCCTAGCCGCTGACGCACGGCCGCGGCGTAGTAGTCTGTCAGGCGCTCTAAGAGTGCCTCGCCGATCTCACGCGTCGCGAGCCGCGCGTCTCCGAAGATCCCGTTGGGCGTGATCGCTCGCATCCCGCGCCGGAAGACTTCCTGAGGATCGCTCCGACCCAGAAATCCCCGCTCGAGCCGGTCGGCCGCCACCATGTGAGGATGGCGCACCATCATGATCGAGGTCTCCGTCGCCTCGGCATGGATGACGTCCACGTCCTGCGGCGCGCCGAGCCCGGCCGCGGTGTCGACCATGACGCGCATCAGGTCGCGCAGATCGTTCGTGCCCGCGAACGCCACGATGCGCACGCCCTTGGGCTCATACTCTTCCCGCAGGCGCCGCGCCGCCACTTCCAGTGGGCCAAAGTTTCCGCCGTGCGAGGACATCAAGATGAACGTCTGGAAGCCGTGCGGCGCGAGCGATCTCACATACGCGATCACGGTCTCGATGAACACGTCGGTCGGGATCGACAGGCTGCCAGGAAACGCCAGGTGGTGGTCTGAGCACGCGGGCCGGATCACCGGCGCCATGAGCGCCTTCCCGAGCCGGCGTGCGAGGCGCTCGCCGACCGCGTGCCCAATGGCCGTGTCGGTCATGGTGGGAAGATGCGGCCCGTGCTGCTCCATCGACGCCGTCACGATGATCATCGTGCGGACACCGGAATCCAGCGCAGCCTGCACGTCCGGCCACGACATCTCTTCGAGCAGCACGGTATCTTTCAACCAGAATACCTCCCTGGGCCCGCCGCCCATGACAAATGCGACCGCGAGCCGCATTCGCCGTACACCGAGCCCGCCCCTGTGACGTTACATTTCAGCAGGACTTCACAAGAGATCCAAAGTTGGCCTTGACAGCGTATATACCTCAGTATAGACTATTGCTATGAAGAACGCGCGAGCCAAGTTGTTCCGGAACGGCGGAAGTCAAGCCGTGCGCTTACCAAAAGAGTGCCGCTTTCCTGACGACCGGCGCGAGGTCCTCGTGCGTCGGCAGGGGCGGCAGGTGATCCTTGAGCCAGTGGACGAGTGGCCTGAGAAGTTTCGCACCTGCCTGGGTGCCTGGTCCAAGGAGATTTCGCGTCCCAAGCAGCCACAGATCGCTGACCTGCGGGATCCCTTCGCTTGATGCCGGACTACATGCTTGATACGGATACCGTGAGCTTTGCTCTCCGCGGCCATGGGCAGGTGGCAACTCGCCTGCTCGACCATCAGCCTTCTGAGCTCTGCATGAGCTCGATCACGCTTGGAGAGTTGCGGTACGGCGCGGGGATGAGGCGCTCTCGCAGGCTGCATCGGCTCATTGATATCTTCGTTGAGAGTGTTACGATTGCGCCTTTCGACGAGAGTGCGGCGGACCGTTTCGGGGCCGTCGCCGCCTTGTTGGCTCGCCGTGGGACGCCTATCGGTGGCTTCGATGCCCTCATCGGTGCCCATGCGGTGGCTCTGGGCCTGATCTTGGTCACGCACAATCCGAAGCACTTCCTACGAATCCCTGGCCTTCGAGCGGTGAGCTGGGTCTGAGTCGCTGTCCGCCTCGTCCTCGGCGACGGCCTCTTCGTCCTATGGCTCTCAAACCTTTCGACTGGTGAGTAAGGGCGTGCAGCATCGCGCATCGGGACAAGATCTGGCCCGAGTTCGAACTCGGTCCGGACAGAGTTCATCGGGGAGGCATCAGGCGATGCCCTAGTCGTGCGCTTCGGGCCTGAAGCCCGGCCAGAGCGCCGGTCGAGTACCTCACGCGACCGTCAACCACCGTCGCGAGGACTCGAATGCTCAAGAGGTCCTCGGACCCGGCTTCGTACGGATCGCGGTCAAGCACGATAAAATCGGCGACTTTGCCTTCCTCTAACGCTCCCTGCCAGGCCTCGGTGCCCGCGGCGTACGCGGTGCCCAGCGTATAGGCGCGAAAGGCCTGCTCGAGCGTCAGGCACTCGTCGGGATACCAGGACCGGCCGTCAGGCTCCCCCTCGCGCTTCCGTGTCACCGCGGCAAAGAGACCCCGCCACGGGTCGGGCGTCTCGACCGGCGCGTCCGACCCAAACGCCAGCAGCGCGCCGTGTTGCGTCAGCGACTGCCATGCGTACGACCAGCGCGCCCGCGCGCTCCAGTACCGCTCGGCGATGTCACGGTCGGCGGTCGCGTGAATCGGCTGCATCGAGGCGGTGACGCCGAGGCGGGCGAAGCGCGGCGCGTCCTCCGGGTGCAGCAACTGCACGTGCTCGATCCGGTGGCGCGCGCCCGCGCGGCGCGAAGCGTCGAGGTGCCGCTCAAAGATGTCGAGCACGTCGCGGTTGGCGCGGTCGCCGATCGCATGGATCGCGCACCACAGTCCCGCGTCCGTCGCGCGTCGAACGAGGTCGTCAATCTCCTCCGGCGTGCGGACACGGATGCCGAAATTGCCGGGCTGGCCGTCGAAGGGTTCGAGCATGCTCGCGGTCTGAGAGCCCAGCGTGCCGTCGGCGAAGATCTTCAGGGCGCCGACCCGAAGCATCGCGTCGCCTGCACCCGTGCGCAGGCCCGCCTGGACCGCCGCGTCGAGCAGACGATCGGGGACGGTCGCCGTCACGCGGATGGCCAGCTCACCGCGATCGTGAACGCGCTGCAGCGCGTCAAATTGCGCGGTGCCCTCATCGCTCGAGCCGGTGAACGCGTGGACGCCAGTCAGCCCCAGCCGGTGGAATTCCGCGGAGGCCGCGCGCACCGCCTGCTCACGCATCTCGTCCGTCGGCGGCGGTATCACCCGGTGGATGAGCGCCTTCGCTTCCTCCTTGAGAATACCGTCCGGTTCACCGGCAAGATCGCGACCGATCGCGCCGCCGGGTGGATCGGGCGTCTGGCGCGTCAGGCCGGCCAGACGCAGCGCCACGGTGTTGACCCAGAGCAGGTGCCCGTCCTTGCTGCTCAACACCACCGGATGCGCGGGTGTGGCGGCATCGAGATCGTGCCGCGTAGGAAACCGATCCTCGGTCCAGATGTTCTTGTCCCAGCCGCGACCGAATGCCCACGCACCGGGCGGCAGCGTCTGGACGCACCGCGCCACGAGCCGCACGGCCTCGCCAATCGACCGCGTCTCGCGCAGTTCCACCTGCAGCAAGCCGAGGCCGTACGACACGAAATGCAGGTGAGCATCGGTGAGGCCGGGGAACACGTGGAGACCGTGCAGATCAATCGTCCGGGCGCGCGGGTGAGCGCCGGCCAGCTCGTCGCCACGTCCAACTCCGATCAGGCGTCCGGCAGCTACGGCGAGCGCGTCGGCGCGCGCGTCAGGCCCGGCGTGAGTGTGCACGCGAGCGTGGTGAAAGAGCAAGATCTGCTGTGGGCGGTTCACTCCGGCAGCGCCCGCATCAGCGTGGCCATCTGAATGGCGGCGTGCGCCGCCTCCTCACCGCGATTGACCTTGTCCCCCGCCCGCGCGGCCGCCTGCGCCGGGTCGAATACCGCCAGGACCTCGTTGATCACCGGCACGCCGGTCTCCAGCGCCACGCGCCTAAGCCCCGCCGCCGCGTTCTCGGCTACGAGATCGAAGTGCCGCGTCTCACCTTTGATCACGCACCCCAGGCAGATGATGGCCGCGTACCGGCCTGTGCGCGCCAGCCGCTGCGCGACGAGGGGGATCTCCAGCGACCCGGGCACCCATGCCACGTCGACGGCGGCCGCGCTGCCCGCGGCCAGGACGCGCTGCGCCCCGTCCAGCAGTCGCTGTGTGATGTACTCGTTGTACCGGGCCACAACGATTGCAAAGATGAGCCCCGTCGCGTCGTCGCTGCCGCGGAAGACGGTCACGGCCGGATCACGCGACGAGGCTGACGTTACTCAATGTCGAGCAGATGCCCCAGGCGGTGGCGCTTCGCCTTCAGGTAGGCGTAGTTCTCTCGGTTGGGCGGAACCTCCAGCGGCACGCGCTCGACCACATGAATACCATATCCTTCCAGGCCGGCGCGCTTCTGCGGGTTGTTCGTCAGCAGCCGGATCTGACGCAGGCCCAGGTCGGCGAGTATCTGGGCGCCGATCCCGTAGTCGCGCGGATCTGGAGGAAACCCGAGGAGCTCGTTGGCCTCGACCGTGTCGCTGCCGAGATCCTGCAGCGCGTAGGCTTTGATCTTGTTCTGAAGGCCAATCCCCCGCCCTTCTTGGCGGATGTAGACGATGGCACCCCTGCCCTCGCGCTCGATCGCGCGCATCGCGGCATGCAGCTGCTCGCGGCAGTCGCAGCGTAGCGACCCAAAGACCTCCCCGGTAAGGCATTCCGAGTGCATGCGCACGAGCACCGGCGTTCCGTCATCCACCACACCTTTCATCAAAGCCAGATGGTTGGATCCGTCGAGCGTGTTCTCGTAGACGATCGCCGTGAACTCCCCGAAGGCCGTGGGCAGGCGGGTCTGACCTTCCCGGCGGACGAACGGATCGCGCTGCAGGCGATGACGAATCAGATCGCGCACCGTCATGATCTTCAGTCCGTGACGCAGCGCGAACAGGCGCAGCTCGGGTAGACGCGCCATCGTGCCGTCATCGTGGACGATCTCGCACGCGACGCCAACCGGCTGCAGGCCCGCGAGCCGCGCCAGATCCACCACCGCCTCGGTGTGCCCGGCGCGCCGCAAGACGCCGCCTGTCACCGCGCGCAGGGGAAACACGTGGCCGGGACGCAGGAGATCCTCAGGCTTCGTCGTCGGGTCGGCCAGCAGGCGGACGGTCAGCGCACGATCGTGGGCCGAGACGCCGGTACCGCCGCTGCGGGCATCCACTGAGACTGTGAATGCCGTGCCGTGACGAGCGGTGTTCTCGGTCACCATCAGGGGCAGGCGCAGCGCCTCGCACCGCTCGGCGGCCATGGGCACGAACACGAGCCCGCGCGCGTGGGTGATCATGAAGTTGATGGCCTCCGGCGTCGCACACTCGCCGGCCATGAGCAGATCGCCTTCGTTCTCGCGATCCTCATCATCCACAACGATCAGCATTCGCCCGGCGCGGATCTCCTCTACCGCCTCGGCGACCGTAGCCAGCCCGCGCACCGCGATCTCATCTCGCTCGATCATTGTCCGCGCGCCCCTCTCAGGAGCCGTTCGACGTATTTGGACAGGACATCGACCTCGATGTTGACGTCGCCGCCGCAGGACCGCCGGCCGAGCGTGGTGACCGAGAGCGTGTGCGGGATCAGAGCTACCGCAAACCGAGCGTCGCCGTGGATTACGGCAACCGTCACGCTGACCCCGTCGATGGCGACCGAGCCCTTCTCGGCAAGATAGCGCATCAGCCTGCCTGGGGGCGCGATCTCCATCCACGTGCCCCCTCCATCCGGCTTCAGTGCCGTGATCCTGCCGATGCCGTCAACATGCCCCTGCACCAGATGCCCGCCGAGACGCTGGTCCAACCGCAGCGGGCGCTCCAGGTTGACAGGATCGCCCGGGCGCAGACTCCCCAGCGTCGTGCGGCGGAGCGTTTCCGCCGACAAGTCGGCCGCGAACTCGCCGTCCCGGAGGTCCGTGACCGTCAGGCACGCGCCGTTGACGGCAATGCTCTCGCCCACGCGCGCGCCGTTGAGCACGTCACCGGAGCGGATCACGAGGCGCGTGCCGGCCGCCGCGGCGTCCAGCGACGCCACCTGGCCGAGCCCTTCGATGATCCCGGTGAACATCAGCCGGCCACGTACGCCTCGACGGCCAGATCCGCGCCGAGACTGAGCACGCGGACGTCGCGCAAGCCTATCGCCCCCTCGAGCCCGCTGAGGCCGGCGCCGTCGACGGGCGTCGGCGCCTGAGCGCCGCCGATCAGCCGCGGGGCGATCAGGGCAATGACTTTGTCGGCGATGCCCTCGGCGAGCGCGGAGGCGTTCACGGTGCCGCCGCCCTCGATTAGAACGCTGAGGATGCCACGCCGCCCAAGCTCTTCGAGCAACGGTCGCAGTCGAACGCGCTCCGCGCCGTGGTCCTGCGTGAGTACCTCGACACCGGCACGCCGAAGAGCCTCGATCCGGTCGCGCGGCGCCGCCGCGGTCGTGACGATGATGGTCTGTGCCGGCGAAGACGCCACGACGCGGGCCGATGGCGGCGTGCGGAGGCGCGAGTCCACGATCACGCGCAGCGGGTCGCGGCCCCCCGGCAGGCGGCAGGTCAGTCGCGGGTCATCGGCCAGCACCGTCTGCACCCCGATCAGCACCGCGTCGTACACGTTGCGCAGTTCGTGCGCGTACCGCCGGGCATCGTCGCCGGTGATGGCGGTGGCGCTTTCGCGGTCCGCGCCGATCTTGCCGTCCAGGCTCATCGCCCACTTCAGTGTCACGAACGGCAGGCCGGTCCGGCGGTGTTTGATGTAGAACTCGTTCACCCGTCTGGCCTGCGCCTCCAGGACGCCGACCTCGACCGAGAGACCAGCCGTGCGCAGCCTGGCGAGCCCTCGCCCATTAACTTCTGCGTCGGGATCGATCATCGCCGCGACGACGCGGCGAACACCGGCCTCGAGCAGCGCCTCGGTGCACGGACCGGTGCGACCGAGATGCGCACACGGCTCGAGGGTCGTGTAGAGCGTCGAGCCCATGGCCAGCGCCCCGGCATCGCGCAATGCCAGCACCTCAGCGTGCGGTGTGCCGGCCTTGCGATGGAACCCGCGTCCAACCACGCGGCCGTCCGCGACGACGAGCGCCCCCACCAGCGGATTGGGACTCGTGCGGCCCGCCGCCTGCTGCGCCAGCGCCAGCGCCTCCTCCATCATCCGGATGTCATCCGCAACCGCCATGACCAACACACACGCCCGGGGTCCACGAGACCTCCGGGCGCGGGGATGGCAGAACACAGGCACACTACCGCCCAACGGGCGGCGCCCTGCTCTACCGACCTTCTTCCATCCGGACTGTACCGTCGGCCCCGGAGTTCCACCGGATCTGCCCCGACCGCGCAGGCGGCCGGGGCTCGCGGGCTCTACCGCCGATCGGGAATTGCCGGCGCGCCAGCGCCGGCTCACCCTGCCCCGAAGGTCTGGTATGAAATTTGGTCGTCTTCAGTGTAGCATCGGCCTGCGGCGTCCGACAAGGGAACGGCCGCCGGGGGTGTCCGGGAAGGAGACAGTTTGGGAACATGCTACCTTGATCGGTCCGGCCGTCCGCACGACAACGCCGGAGCCGGAGGTGATTCCGTGAGACGGCAGGCGCTCGTGGCAACCGTGCTGGTGATGCTCGCGGCCGGGGTGGTAGCCTTCGCCCTGCGCTCGGCCGCCGACGCGACCCCAGCAACCTGGAGTGTCCAGAAGACCTACTTCATCGTAAACCTGATAGGGTTGGCTTTGGGCATCACTCTCTTGATCGCATGCCTGATCCGGCGCGACCTCCGCCGGTATCTGATCGGCTTCTTTCTCATAGCCCTCGTCATGTCCGCGCGGCTCGCCATCCAGCTGTTTCCTCTCTCGCTCGAGGCCGATATCCTGATGGTATCGGTGACGCTGCCGATCGGGCTCGCCGGGGGAGCGCTGGTGATTTGGGAGTGGCAGCGCACGCGCACCGTCGCAACCCGCGCCGGGGAGACAGGAGCCAGATAACCGGGCCGCCGCCGCGCCGGGCGTTCACGCGCCGCGAGTGGGCCATCGTTAAACGCCACAGGACCCCCTGGCAGGTTGAACGGTATCTGCGGTCACTGCGGTACAACCATGAGCGTGTCGGAGAGACGCTACGGTCATTCAGGGACGTCGTCCGTGCCGGACAGGTGCACTGTCTGGAGGCGGCCCTGGCGGCCACGGTGATCCTGGAGCAACACGGCTATCCCCCGCTGCTCTTGAGCTTCGAGTCGCAAGATGACCTCGATCACGTTATCTTCGTGTTCCGTCACAGAGGCCGGTGGGGCTCGGTCGCGCGGTCACGGGACGCCGGACTGCACGGGCGCCGGCCCGTATTCCGCTCCATCAGGGACCTCGCCTGGAGCTACTACGATCCGTATGTCGACTTCACCGGACGCCTCACCGGCTACGCGCTGGTAGATCTCCGCGACATGGGACGGTACGACTGGCGGTTTGCTCGGGGCAACATGTGGAAGCTAGAGCGCTTCCTGATCGACTACCCGCACCGGCGGATGCGCTCCTCAAGGCTGCGCTACCGTCACCTGCTGAAGACGTTCAAGGAGTTCCGCCGCCGCTACCCCAGCGCGCCCGCGGTCTATTATCGCGGGCAGAAACGCTGGATGTATCCCGCGGCCCTTCGGGCCGCGCCCCACGGACCCGTGCGGTCCTAGTTCCGAGCCGGCTGCAGGACCCCGGCGCTCCGGAGCGTCGTCAACTCCTGCACGAGCCCGACGATCAGGCGCACCACTTCTTCGAGGTGCCTGGGCTCCACATTCGCCGGGACGTCGGTCGGTCTATGATAGTGTGGATCGACGCCGCGGTGCAGAAAGACCGCCGGAACGCCGGCGCGCTCGAAACTGGTGTGATCGCTGTTGGAGGCTTGAGTGCGCGTCACCTGAATGCCGAGCCGCTGAGCGACCTGGGCGGCCGTTGTGATGATCGGTGCATCGGGTCCGCTGGCGTTGCCCACCATGAGGCGCTCGCCCCAACCCACCATGTCACTGTTGATCATCGCCACGACGCCCTGGCGCCGCTCGCTGGCGAACGCCGCGGAGCCAAACAGGCCGGGCTCCTCGGCCGCGAACAGAACGAACTGGACCGTGCGCGGCGTCGGAATCGCGGCAAGCACCCGCGCAGCCTCCAGCGTGGCCGCCGTACCCGAGGCGTTGTCGTTGGCCCCCGGACTGCCGGGAACTGAATCGTAGTGGCCGCCGACGACCACGATCTCCTCGGGACGTGCGCTTCCCCGCTTCGTGGCGACGACGTTCACTGTCGACCGCGTCTCATTGACCGTCTCCACGAGCAGCCGCAGGCGCACCGTGCCGCGCTGCGCCGCCTCGACGAGCTGCCGGCCGTCCTCCTGAGAGATCATCACCGCCGGGATCTCCGAGGGCCGCTGCAGTGTTCCCGCGGTGATTCCGGGCTGGCTGTTGTAGACGATGACCGCCACTGCGCCCCGGGCCGCCGCGTTCGCCGCCTTCTCGCGGAACGTGAGCGTGCCCCGCTCGACCAGGGCGATCGCCCCGGCCAACCGGCGGCCCTCGAAGTCCTCGGGACGGCCGATGCCGGCGGGCACGAGGTCGGCTTCAACCCCCCCGGCCGGGGTCGAGACCGACAGGAAGAGTGCCTGCGTCGTGATCGACCGTAGCGATGGACCGACGACCTGCGCCTGGACCTGCCGGGCCTCGAAAAACGGGAACGGGAAGGAGTGGAACTCGACGGCATACCCGTACTGGCGCAACTGTCCGGCCAGGTACTCGGCGGCCTGCCGCTCGGCCGCAGTGCCGGCCACACGAGGACCGATGACGCCGGCCAGATGCTGAACGTGCGCAAACGCGGATGCGCCGGAGACCGCGGGCTGCGCCGACGCGATCGAGACCGCCAGGACGACAGCGATGAAGCCCAGCAACACGGACAGTGCTTGCCGCCGCATGGTGCTCACAGAATACCTCCTTCAATCCAGCCCCTCAAGTCTCACAACGCAGCGTCCGGCGCGTTTTGTTTCACGGTGTCGTCGGACCTGGGGCGCGCGATGTCCGGACGGTTCCGCGGAGGTCTGGATGGGACTGTCAGCGAAGAGCGTCGCCGATCCTACACCATGATTGGCACAACACAGTCCTGTCCGGCGCCGACCGGCAGCAAGAGACAGCGGTGGTTCCTGCTGGGAAGCCTGACCGCGGTCCTGGCGCTGCTCGCCTTTGTGACGGTCCGCACCAATCGGCCGGCATCCATCAGTGTGGCGTTGGCACAAGGCCTGACCCCGGACGCGCCGCCGTTCGTCCTGCCGCGGCTGAATGGCGAGGGGACCATCGACATCGCGTCGCTACGCGGCAAGGTCGTCGTGATCAACTTCTGGGCGTCGTGGTGCGTCCCGTGCCGCGCCGAAGCCCCCATGCTGGAGGCCACCTGGCAGCGATACAAGGACCGCGGTGTGATCGTCCTGGGCATCAATGTCCAGGATCTTACGCCCGAGGCGCTGCGATTCGTGAAGGAAACGAAGACGACATTCCCCCTGGTACGGGACAGGGACAACGCCGTCTTTCGGGCCTACGGCCTGACCGGGCTGCCGGAGACGTTCTTCGTGGACCGCGCGGGACGCATCGTCCGCAAGTTCCGCGGCGGCGTGACCGATCCTCAACAGTGGGTCAAGGCCGTCGAGGACGCGCTGGCGCGTTAGCCGCGTTCACCGACACATTCGTCGCCTGATCAACTGGCATTGCATAGAGCTCACCCAGAGGATCACGCGCGCGTCGCGCTGCAGCAGAGCCCGGCGCACCAGCCGGACCGGCGGTGGGCTTCGAGGTGGCCTTCTGGACCGCCGCGGGTAGTCTGGGGCTGGCGATCCTGCCGCTTCAGTTTGTCTCCCATCGCAAGCCAGCCGGATTCGGGACACGGTAGGCAGCATCCCTGAAGCGGTCAATCCTGGCAGGCCATCATAAGAGATCTTCGAACCGCCCTGGCGAAAGACCCGTTGCCGCTGGAGGTCGTCAAGGGGTTACTCGCCGCCTAGGCAAGCGGGCGTTTGCCCCTCCGTAACCTAATCGGCTATCGTCAGACTGCGAATGTTCATCTACCTCGACGAATCCTACAACCTTGCCGACCGCTCGAAACCACTCTTCATCAGCATCAATGGATTTGCCATCATTGACGAGGCCGCACTCCGGCGACGGTGGAGAGAACTACGGCGACCGTACGCAGAGCGAAGGCGCATCCATGCCACTGACAGTCGCTTTGAGCCGCTTCGGCCAAAGGCCTTCGCCCTCCTCGCCCAGCGGGACGCGACCGTCCTCAACGCCTCGCAGGATCTCCGGACTCTCCCAGTGGGCAAGAACAGTCCATACTTCGGGAAGGATGGCGTCAATGTCGAGCGGGTCTATGAGGATCTTATGAAACGGCTGATCACGGCGCTCCCCCTCCAGGGGCGGAGAAGCATCCGGCTCGTCATTGATAGCCGGAAGGTCAAACACGGGCACCTCGGGCGGGAGAGCTTCCGCGCTAGCGTCCTCGGGTACCTCCGAGCGAGACTGCCCAACACGACCGCGACACTCACGATCAGCCCCAGCGCCAGTGACATTCTTCTGGAGATCGCCGACTTCGTGTCGAACACCTTCTACAAGCAGTACGCGACCGGTCGGTCCGCACCCGCGATCACGGACACTCCCGGCTTGAAACTCCTCCAGATAGTAAATCCCCTCAGCCAAGAACGCTGAGGGGAGTCAGGATGCCCTTCGGGAATAGCCCGGGGTCACTGAGAAGCTCCGCTGTGAGAGCGCCCTCGCCCGAACGTTACCCTAGGGACTTACTCCATGCATAGACTAGCCAAAGCGGCATGAAGTGTCAACATAATTGGCCAAAGAGAGGTTCGTCAATAGGTGTGTAAATGGATCAGGCGGCAACCCCCTGGTGTAGTGTCACTTCGATCCCATCGACGTATTCACCCCCAAGATATACGCGGTTCATCAGCTCCGGAGCGTTGAGCCTTCGGAACTTCGTTTCGGCGATCTGCAGCATCTTCCAGATCACGGCCGTGGCATTGTCCACCCGCTTGAAGCGTTTCGCCGCATCGGCGCGCAGGCGCAGCGCGGCACACGGCGACTCCAGCGGATTCGTCGTCCGCAGGTGGCGCCAGTGCTGGCGCGGGAACCGGTAGAACGTCACCATCCGGTCCCAGTCGCGTTCGAGGGTCGCCGCCGCATCCGGACAGCCCGGCTCCCGGCACCACGCCGCGAAGTCCGCCCGGAGCCGCTCTGCGGCCGCGCCCGTCTCCGCGTAGGGGATCTGCCGGAGGGCGCGCGTGGCCTGCGTCTGCAGCCGCTTGGGGAGCTTGTCCAGGACGTTGAGGATCCGATGATTCCAACAGCGCTGTTCGGCCGCGTCTGGATACACGTTGCGCAGCGCGCCCAGCTCTCGGTCGATTCGCGATGCCCCGGAACGACCGCCAGCAGCACCTTGGTCCCATCGCTCAGCCCCGCCAGGACCACCAGCAGCGCGGCCGTGTCCTTCTCCAGCCCGGCCTTGACGTAGACACCATCCACCCAGAGGTAGGCCACCTCCAGATCCTCCAGCCGGCGATGGCGCCACGCCGCCAGTTCGCCCTGCCACCGCGCCTTCAGCCGCGCAACGGTGCTGGCCGACACCGGCGCCTCCTCGCCCAGCAGCCCCCGCAACGCCAGATCGACATCGCCCTCCGCCAAGCCGTGCAGGTACAGGTCGGGAATCAGCGCGTTGACTTCCGTCGTGCGCCGCGCACACAGCGGCAGGATACGGCTTTCGAATCGCTCCTCCACTCCCCGGACCCGCGGCCGGCGCACCGTCACGGTCCCACACCGTAACGTCAGCTTCCGGGCCTTCTTTCACCACGGTGATGGTGTCACCAGGCCTGCAATAGTTCCCGATAAAGTCATTAGTCTCACGCTTGGCCTGAAGCAGCCGTCTGAATCTGAGTTCAAACTGCTACCAGGGATGAAGCTCAACGGGCTCCTTCGGGACGACATACTTGAAGATGCTGAACATAGTCGCCCGCCACGGCTTTCCTTCCGCCCCACTGCTGATATGAACATCCTGTTGACCTTGGCCAACGTTCCCCGAGAAAGCTAAAAGCAACAAGTTCCGGGAAATCTCATTTCTCGTCGTCATAATGAAGTGCCTGATGATGGCGAGCGAATACAGCTGCCGAGGGGTAAAGAGGTTATCAACTGTTCCTTGATGGGTCTGATCGACGTAGACAGGTATCGGGTCGCGGGGATAATCAACTTCCCGCAAGAGCCGTTCTAGACGATTCAGATCAAGTTTGTACGCCCGATGAATGAGCGGCGTCACGCGCTCCCGGAGCCTATCATAATCCTTCGCGAGAGCGGCCAAGTCCACCGGAGCGATTGCGACCTGATTTGTGACGAAGTTCGCGAGCGGGTTTATATCGAGGTGCACACACCTCCGCCTTAGGACCAGGGACTCAATTGCCGTCACGCCGACCCCCCCGAAGGGATCGAGCACTAAGTCCCCGGGCTCGGAAAAGTTTCTCAGATAAGTCTGGATGACGTGCCAAGAACGGCGAGTAAAGTAGGATGAACACCATAGTGGCGCTTCGCTCTCTGACGCAGCGTCGGGATAGGGTCGGTGATCGGCTGGACAGTCGCGTAGTCCTTCAATCTACGGTCGCGCCATTAGAAGTTTCGCCGATGGATGTAAGGTTGCCACCTGTGATCCACAACGAATCTGCCCGTCTCGCTGATCGCCTAGATGGTCTTCGACAGCGCCACATAACCGCCCTTCGAGGAAGCAGCTTCAGTGGCCGGCTTCTCGGCTGCAGCCCCCAAGCCACCCGCTCCTGGAGAGCTGCTGAATCTCTGGCAACGGCAGCGCCTTGATTGGAGTAGTTAAGAATCCACGTCAAGCTTCTTTGGGCGCCTGTCCACGCTCCGCTATGCAGCCAACTAACGTCTTCGAATCAGACGAAACAGGAAGATCCAGGGCATCCAGAGGTGCAGCACTCGTCCGAATGGGCGAAGGAGCTAGGCCGTAAAGTAGAGGACGGCGAGAAACAGCCCTACCGACAGCAAGACCAGGCCTCTCTGCTCCCACAAGAAGTACCCGAGCACAAATAGAGCGGCACAGAGGTCCATGGCGATCCGGAGGAAATGCGTCGCCGTGCCCCCTCAGATGCCTCTTTCCGTGCTGGAGCCTACGGCTGTATGGCCAGTCTCAGCGATACGCTCGATGAGCTCCTCGTCACGCGCCGTGCCCTCATTGCGCACGATTGTGATGACCTTTGTTTTCAGATCACCTTCCACCGCAAGTACCCCCGGCATTTTCGTCAACGCGCGCCGGATATTATTGAGGCATCCGTCGCAGCCAATCGTCGGAACCCTAAAGGTCACCTTTTCCATCCTGTGGAATGACCCTGCCCACGCTCCGCAATGCCTCAAAGAGGAGGGCGGGCCGGTCCCCAAGCGAGTTGATGAAGATGGTCGTCACACTCAGAGCCATAGCGGCCATCGCCCACACAGGGTACACGAGCCCTGTCGCCGCCGCAGGGACACCGATACCGTTGAACAGAAAGGCGAGTGCGACGTTTTGCTTCGTCTTCCGGTAGCTGCGCCGTCCCGCCGTGGGGATGCCTCGTGGCGTGGCGTGTTCGTCCTGCGAGCAGGATGGAATCAGAGCCGTCATGGCGAATCACCAGAAAGAACCCCCAAGCCGCTCGGTGCGGGCCGGTTGCGCGGGGGTGACAGGGGGATGTGCTTCCTTCGTCGAGGGCTTTTTCTTCACAATCCTCTGACGCCTTGCCTGTTCGATGCCGCTGAGAGCCCGGACCGGGTGAACCAGATCTGGCGACGGCCTCCGCGGTCGAGTCCGACCTTCGCATGAGGATGGCGCAGCAGTCGCGAGGGGACAGATGAGCACTCGGAACCTGATTCTGCTGATCTTGCTGGTGCTCTTCTGGGGCGGGCCGGCGGCCCTGGGGTTCTACACCGACTGGCTCTGGTTCCAGGACCTGGGCTTCGCCGGGGTCTTTCGCACCCGGTTCCTGGCGCAGGCCGCGCTCTTCGTGCTCGGCGGCCTGGCGAGCGCCGGGGCCATTCTGGGGAGCGCCCGACTCGCCCGCCGTCTGGCGGAACGGGCCGTGGGTTCGATCGAGATGCCCGGCAGCGCCCAGATGCGGGCGCTGGAGCGGCCGTTCTCGCTGGCCGTGATCGGCGGCGGCCTGTTCCTGGCGCTGAACATGGCCGGCGCCGCGGCCGGGCGATGGGAACATGTGCTGCGGTGGCGGCACGCCACGCCGTTCGGCCAGGCCGATCCGCAGTTCGCCCTCGACATCGGGTTTTTCGTCTTCACCTTGCCGGTCTATCGCTTCGTTCAGGGA
The DNA here is from genome assembly GCA_052386995.1 of Armatimonadota bacterium. GTDB lineage: Bacteria > Sysuimicrobiota > Sysuimicrobiia > Sysuimicrobiales > Humicultoraceae > JBQTJP01. Next base: position 1,034 of record JBQTJP010000067.1, on the reverse strand, counting down.
TGGCTGCTGACGGTGACCTTGATGGCACTGGCCGCGGCGGTCGCGGTGTACGCCTTCCGGATCGTCTTCCCGCAGATGCCGCAGATGCCGCTAACGCTCGAGGGCGAGCCGGAGTTCCGGCCGGCGGCCCCGCTCAACCTCATCGTGACCCGGCCGATGCGCAGGCACCTCTTCGGCCTCGGCGCGCTGTTCCTGGTCCTCATGGCCTGGGGGCACTGGCTGGCGGTCTATGACCTGGTCTATTCGCCCCGGGGGGCTGCCTTCGGCGCCTCCTATGCCGACGTCGCCGCCCGGCTCCCCGCGCTGCGGCTCCAGGCGGTGGTGGCCCTGGTGGCGGCCGGGTTAATCGGGGCCACCGCGTTTCGGCAGGGGTACCGCCTGGCCATCGCCGGCGCCGGGGCGTGGATCGGTGTGGGCATCCTGGCGGGAGGCGTCTACCCGGCCCTGGTGGACCGTTTCGTCGTGCAGCCGCAGGAACTCGAACGCGAGCGCCCCTACATCGAGCGGGCGATCCGGCTGACGCGGCAGGCCTACGCGCTCGACCGGATCGCGGAAGCCCCCATCGCCGGCGAAGAGATGGTGACCTCCGCCGACATGGCGAAGACGCCGGGTACCGTGGCCAACATCCGCCTGTGGGACCCCGGGCCCCTGCTCACCACCTACAACCAGATTCAGAGCATCCGGCTCTACTACGACTTCGTGGATGTGGACGTCGATCGCTACACCATCGACGGACGCTACCGCCAGGTAATGCTGGCCGCGCGAGAACTCTCGCCCGAGAAGCTGCCCGCCCAGGCCCAGACATGGGTGAACCGGCGGTTGCAGTTCACGCACGGCTACGGGGTCGCCATGAGTCCCGTGAACGAGCTGACCCCGGAAGGGCTTCCCAGGCTGTTCCTGCAGGACGTGCCGCCCAAGGGGAAGCTGCGCATGGACCGGCCCGAGGTGTACTACGGCGAGAAGAGCCCGGGCTATGTCATCGTGCGCACCCGGTTCCCCGAGTTCAACTATCCCAAGGGCGACGAGAATGTCTA
>JBQTJP010000066.1:0-6054 GCA_052386995.1 Armatimonadota bacterium | reverse complement strand
CTGTGCCGCCAGCGCTAGCTCGGCGCGCAACCACTGGGCCTGCGGTGATTGGGATCCACAACCGCCGACCGCCCAGCACACGCTGTTGAGCACGATGACTCGCCAGGTACCCACTGTGAAGCTGTAGACGATGACCCGGGCCTGTGTGAGCCTGACCACATCCCGCGGTGTCGGCTCGTAGTCGTGCGACTCGACACCCGCGGGGACCAGCGTACGAACACTCACCCGGTCGCCGCCCACACGCCGCGTGAACTCGTACAAAGGATAGAACGACGCAACGACGGACACCCGACCGGAGGACGCCGGGCCGGCCGGCGACTGCGCCGCGCTGAACGTGAACGCCACGACCACCGTCGCAACGAGTGCGTAAACGTTATCGAGAACTATTCTCATGGACGGGCAAATGCTAACACCGGTGCTAGAACCGTGTCAACTCTTGAGAGCCGCTCTTGCTTTGACCCATAATGCCAGCGACGGGTGCCGGTCGGGGCGCCGCTGCCTTTCCACGAGAAAGGATGATGCCACCATGAATGCTCAGCCTCCGCCGCAACGAAGATCGTTCCGCCCAATACCTGCCCTCGCCGCCGCGGTGATCATGACGGGCCTCGCCTGCACGCCAGGCATCGCCGGGCCGGCGCCCCCGGCGGCGGACCGCGATGAGTACTTCAGGGGTCGCGTCGTGGCGATCGAACGGACTGATGTCCAGGAGATTGCGGGCAACGAACATCTCATGCAACTCCTTCGCGTCCGGATACGCGATCGCGCAGGCCGGGAACGCGACATCCGTGCCGAGCACAGCGTGCCTCTTGTGCTTGCCCGCGACCAGGCCCTGCGGCAGGGTGAAGCGGTGACTGTGGCACGCACGCGAGGTCCCAGCGGGCCAACGTACTACATCGTGGACCGCTATCGCCTGTCCTCACTCCTTGTGATCTTCGGGCTCTTCGTGCTCGCCGTCGTGTGGTTCAGCCGTACCAGGGGGCTCACGTCGGTGATCGGACTGGGCGTGAGCATTCTGGTCCTTGCCCGCTTTGTAGTGCCCCGGATCCTCACCGGGCAGAATCCCCTGGCCGTCAGCCTTCTGGGCGCACTCGCGATCGCGTCCACGTCGATCTACCTAGCCCACGGCTTCAGCAGGCGCACATCGGTCGCGCTCGTCGGGACGCTGATCACCCTCGGTATCGCCGCGGCGCTGGCGATCGCCTTCGTGCGCGTGACGGGCCTGACGGGTCTGGGGAGTGAAGAAGCCCTGACGCTCCAGGTTGGCTCGCTCGAGTCGCTGAACCTCCGCGGGTTGCTGCTCGGCGGCATCATTCTGGGAGCGCTTGGCGTCCTCGACGACATCACGACGGCCCAGGCCGCCGCCGTGGAAGAAATCAGCCGAGCAAACCCGCGCCTGTCGGTTCATGACCTCTATCGTCGGGGCTTGTCGGTGGGTCAGGAGCACATTACCGCGCTGGTCAACACCCTGGTGCTTGCATACGCAGGGGCATCACTTCCGTTGTTCCTGATCTTTGCCATCCAAATCGACCAGCCGCTGTGGGTCACGCTGAACAGCGAGTTCGTGGCAGAGGAAATCGTGCGCTCACTCGTCGGGAGTCTCGCCCTCGTGTTCGCGGTGCCGATCACAACATGGCTGGCGGCGCAGCTCCTGCGAGCTCAGGACGAAAGAGGTTTGCCGATCGAGCAGGGACCACACTCGAACCTGCACGGTTAGAGTATCGACGGCGCACTCAATGGCAGGCTGATGTTCCTGAGTCGGTGAACGTCTTGCCCGCCACGGGCACGAACTCCCATGTATACGAAGACGGGGCGAGTGTGAGTTTCAGCACTCCGAAGGTGCCGCTGTGCCGCACTTCGCTGTTGGACGTCACTCGGGTAATCGCGTAGTGACTGCGGCCCCCGGTCCCGACCACGAACTGCCGGAGCCCCCGCCGCGCATCGAGCCGTCCTGACGAATCCTGAGGCGCAAAGCGCTCATACGAATGGTCGTGACCGGTGATGATGAGGTCTGCGTCCGCCGCGTAGAGGTCCCGCCAGATCGGCGCGAATTGCTCGCTGCCCCCGTGCCGGCCCGATGAGAAGCGCGGGTGATGCCAGAAGGCGGCGGTGCATTGCGCGGGGTGCGCCCGCAAATCCGCTCGAAGCCATTCGAGCTGCGGCGATTCGGAGTGACATCCTCCGACGGCCCAACAGTTGCTGTTCAAGACGACGATGTGCCAGTCGCCGAGATCGTAGCTGTAGTAGCCGAGCTTCGGATCTCCGGCAGCGGCGCCAAAGTATGTGAAGTATCCTACAGCACCGCGTGTCCCATAGTCATGGTTGCCGGCGGAGGGTCGGGTGCGTGTCTTATGTCGGCCCCAACTCGGGTGGTAGCAGTTCATGAACTCCTGGTGCGTGCCGTACTCGTAGACATTGTCGCCGGCCGTGAAGATGGTCCCCGGGATGTCATCCAGTAGCCGAGCCGTGGCCTCGTCTCCCTGACTCGCGCACGAAGCGATATCCCCCGCGCCCACGAGCACGGGAAACTGCTGGCTCACTCCCGGGGAAACGCTCAGGGCCGGCACGCCCACCGCCAGAGTCAGCAGCATCGCCAGCAACAGCCGGCTGCGGGAAATCTCTCTCATCTGTCGGTGAGGGTCAGGGTTCGGAGAAAGTTCAAAACATTCCAGCGATCTTCCTCGGAGAGACGATCCTTGAAGGCCGGCATGGGAGTACCGGGGAATCCTTCGCTGATCCAGTAGAATAGCTCACCATCCGTGTGCGCGCTCACGTGAACGCGCAGGTCGGCCGGACGCGGGTCCAGGTTCGCGGCGGCGGGCCCATCCCCCGCCCCGCTGACACCGTGACAGGCTTGACACTCGACACGATAGATGCCCTGGCCCCTGGCCAGGGAGGCCTGTGTCGGGGCAATGGGATTCGGACGGGCGCGGTCGGGTCCGTTGCCCGGTAGTGCCTGCGCGGTCTGCGCCTGTGCGGCGATGCGCACGGTGCCGTCGGGAAGGCGAATCGCCACCTGCCAGCGTCCAGCCATCGGCAGTGGCGCGGTCACACGAAAAACACCGGGCCCAACTCGTGGTACACGCATGATCGTCGGCGCCATCTCATGGTCGAGCGCCGTCAGGACCGCCTCGGGGACCAGAGACTCAGGTGGCGGATTGCCGGCTGTATCGCGCACCGCGAAGGTCAGGTCGAGCCCATGAGGCAGGCGCGGCGCGAGTGTGCCCCGCACGTTCCATTGCCCAGCACGCTCGCTGAATGTCACGACCCGCGCGATCGTCGCCGGCGGCTCTGGCGTCGGACGGCTGGTCAGCAAGCCGGTCAGGCCAAGAACTGCGACGATGAGAACCGATTCCACTTTCACGAGGCGCGCGAGCGTGTTCGCAGAACGTGGACGCGAGATGGTTGGAACGAGGAGCCACCGATTGACCGCCGCGACCCCGAGGATCACGATCACCACGCCGACTTTGTACAGCAACGCGTGGCCGTACGGCGTATCGGTTAGGGCAGGCACGCCCCAGAGATGAAGAATCGACGCGTAGATGCCGGTGAAGACGAGGATGCCGGCGCCGATCAGACCCAATCGGGACACCCGGCGCACCGCTTGGACAAGTTTCGCATCCGGACCGCCGCGATCCGGCCAGACGGGCAGCCACGCCAGATAGACCAGCGCGCCACCCCAGACGGCGGCTCCCACAAAGTGCAGCAGGTCGGCGACGACCGGAAGGAATCCGCCCAGTCCGGCGGCGTGACTGGTGAAGCTGAATGTCGCCAGGACACCGAGTGCGGCCACGGCGGAGAGCACTTTCCGTCCGGTGGCAGCGCTCCGTCCGCCACCTGCTGCAAATAGCAAATAACCCACCAGACCCAGACGTACGAGCATGATGTTTCCCTGGCGTGTTTCGATCAGGAATGCAGGGAGAAGGCCCGGGTCAAAGATGCCGACGGCCCGCGCCAGGGCACCGGCCGCGTCGAGAATGCTGCCGAGCGCGAGCAGCGCGGCGCCTGTGATTGTCCCGAGCCATGCGCGGCGCCGCGCCGTCCCCGAGGTTAGCTCTGGGGCGACCCAATGGGCGAACAGCAATCCGCCGAGCATGAGTAGAGTGCCAAGATAGAGCAGAGCCCGGATCATCCGCCTTAAGGCCGTGGCGCAAGCATAAACACGAAGAAGCCCTGGGTGGTATGGGTGTCGATGGACAGCACCCGCCACATGACGACATACGATCCGGCCTTGAGTTCGGGCTTCAGCTTAATGGCCACGTCCGTTGTCGTCCGCGACGCCGCGTCCACGCCCGCGTCTGCTCTGTCGGCCTCATCGCCGCGCTTCTGAAGAACATTGGACATGAGCGCCCCGGCCGCGGCGTTCACGCGACGCATCTCCATCCCCGGGTCGATGTCGAGGCGATAGACCTTGAAGATGCTGAACCGAATCTCGACCGGCTCGGTGAAGATGAGACGCACGGCATTGGGCGCAGCATTGATCGTGGTTTCCTCAGGCGGGTCCGAAGCCTTGAGGTACGCGTGACCGGCGGCCACCCCGGTCCAGAGAAGGACCAGGGTGACCGCCCCGATTGCACTACGGCGCAAGAGGCTCATCCCGGAAAGCGGAGCTCCTCCAGCCGTCGCACTTCGTGCGAGTCAAACGTTTCATCGAAGGTCACGTCTTCGATCGTTCCAAAGATGCGGATTTTGTACACCCCGGGCTGTGTCAGAATCACATCGTCAGTGTAGTACCCCGGTCTCCCGAATTGCGGCCGCAGCTTCAGCGGGCGCGCAGTCCGGCCGTCCGGAGAGATCACGATGGCCGACACACTGCGTTCCAGGTTCTCCACCGGCGGAGCCGCGTCAGTATTCCTGCGAACGATCAGGTCGAGACCGTTGCGCTCGGTCGTGAAGACCGGCTCTCTCACGAAGCCGACGATCAGCCTGAACTTCCCACCCACGATCTTTGTTTCATGCGCCCAGGCCGGCGACAGACTCAGCAGGAGACCGGCGAGGACGATAACAGCGACAATCTTCCCTTTCATTCTAGACCCCCCTTTTCTAATACGCACGAAGGCCCCGGAGCGTGCCCGATGCATCGCTCCAGAGGACGTTCCTGTTCCTGCTGGGTGAAGGTCAGGTCGCGCGGGGCGGGGGGTCTGGAACGGGTAGGGCAAGCCTTGCGACGGGACGTGCTCTGAAGAGCCTCAGCTTACCGATGGGCGCATTCGAGGGAGTGGCGTCATCATGGACCATGGCCACGATCCCGCCACTGATGCCCAAAGCCGTCACGGCCGCGGCGGTTCCGGCGCGAATGGACAGCACGCAGGCCTCGATCGGGCCATCGACGTCGCATTGCTCCGATTTAACGTCCCGGCCTGTGACGGGCCCAGGATGCCTTGACCCGTTTTGAAGGTGCCTGATGAGGGCCTGTGCCCGCTCGTGATCGTCGCCGCCCACTACAACGTGGCCGTGTGAAGGGTTCCATTCAACAGACCGCGGGTGAAACGGAGAGAGGACGAGGACGGCAGAGAGGACGGCGGCCGACAACAGTCCCACGACCGACAGATGGATCGGTGAGGAACCTTGAGCACGTCGAATAGGGTACGATTCCATCCGAATCGACCTCACCCAGCCGCAAAGTATCATACTCGTGTATCGGCCGCGTATCGAAGGCACGACTCAGTCGTGTCAGAATAACGTGGTGACGCGACATGCGAGGCGGTCCCGCGGCGCTCGCTTTACCTCGGAAGTGGTTTTGTGGACGGGTTCACGCGGATTGACGACGCGGCATACGCAGATGTGCGGCACATGCTCGAGACAGCTGAGCGAGCACACTTCACGACGCTGCGGTGACACAGCCGACGGTTGCCTGAGAAAGAAAAACTGGCGGCGGCCGGACCCGGGGAAGTAGGGATGGGGATGCGACGGTGCGCCTCAGTTGTCCGCTGGGCGCATCAGGGAGACTGATAGATGGTTATTGCGCCAGCTCGCCGTGCCGGAGTCGGCGTCCAGCGCAAACTCCCCCGGTGTCCCGGCCGCGCCATCTGTATTCAAGACGACGCGATATCCGAA
>JBQTJP010000065.1:0-2473 GCA_052386995.1 Armatimonadota bacterium | reverse complement strand
TGGGGTTACCGGGATGATGCGGATGGAGACCCTGAACGGCGGGATTCACCTCGAGGCGGTGAACGGCGACGTGGTGGCGGAGACCACTAATGGCGGCCTGCATATCGCGCTCGAGGGCGATAGCTGGAAGGGCCGTGGACTCGACGCCACGACTACCAATGGCAGAGTGCACCTGACGGTGCCGGCTGGGTATTCCGCGCACCTTGCAACCGGAACGGTGAATGGCGGGATGGACATCGACTTTCCGGTGACGGTGCAGGGCCGGATCGGGAAGCGGATGACCGTGGAGCTCGGCAAAGGAGGGGCGCCCCTTCGCCTGATGACCACGAACGGCGGCGTCGAGATCCGCAGGCGCTAGAGAAAGTACTGCCTCCCGCTCGAAGGGGACCTACGACTTGAGCACCTTGAGATGGACAGCCTGGGTCTCCGGGGATGGATGGCTCCCCAGCTCTTCGGAGAGCAACTTGCGGCACCGTTCGTACACCCAGAGCGCCTCCGCCCGGTTCCCGGCCGCGGCGTGCGCCTCCATGAGCAATCGGTAGGCCGATTCGCGGAAAGGTTCGCGCGCGAGGGCCTGCTTGGCGGCTTCGACCCCGAGTGACGGCTCTCCGTTCCACACGTAGAACGCGGCCAGGCACTCGCAACTCCGCACGAAGATAGTTCCGAGTTTTTCCCGCCTCTCCTCGGCCCAGGGCGACTCCTCTCCGGGAAGGAACGGTCGCCGCGCGATCACGTTGGCCACGTTCGCCGGGCCGAACGCCTGCTTCGGCGCGCCCGCGCGCAGCGCGCCCTCGGCCTGGTGGAGCGCGTCGGCTGCGGCCTCGACATCAATCCACGCGTCGTGCGGGAGCAACAGCTGGTAGCAGCCGAGCGTGCTGGCGATGGAGGCGGAAGGCTTCAGCCCGGTGCGCGCCAGCAGCGCGCGGAGCTTACTCACGATCGCACTCAGGTCCGCATCCCAGGCGCGGGGAAGCTGCCGGGGCCAGATCGTGTCGGCGAGCTCGTCGCGACTCACCGCGTGGTGGCGGTCCAGCGCGAGTCGCGCGAACACCAGACACCCTTGGCTGCCAGGGAAGTGGTCCCGGTCCACCACCCGGGCCCCGTGCTCCAGGCTCATCCTGCCGGTGAGGTAGATTCGGATTGACAAGTTCGGCCCAGGGTTTCGCCAAGAAGTTACCAAAGCCCAGTGGGTATGGTTACCCTCGACAGGAGAGGCGCCTCATGGCTCGGAAGATCGTGAAGTGCGACTGCGGCTTCATCGTCCGCGCGAGCGAGGATGACACGCTAGTGCGGAACCTACAGCAGCACGCGCGCGAGGACCATGGCATCGAGCTGACCCGCGAGCAGGTGCTCGCCATGGCCCAGCCCGACCCGAGCTGCTGAGGCCGCCTCCCCCAAAGGAGGAAGATCATGACGAGCGTGCAGATCCCTGCCTTCGATCCGGTGGGGTACAAGCAGACGACCGAGCGGCAGTGGCAGGCCGCGGCCGTCGCCTGGAACGAGTGGACGCCGGTGCTGCGCTCCTGGCTGGGCCCGGCGACGGAGCTGATGCTGGACATGGTGGGCATCGGACCCGGTGGTCGCGTGCTGGACGTGGCCGCCGGCGCAGGGGACCAGACGCTGCAGGCGGCGCAACGCGTGGGCCCGCGGGGCTTCGTACTGGCGACGGATATCGCGTCTCGCATCCTGGAGTACGCGGCCGAAAACGCGCGCGCTGCCGGTTTCCTGAACGTCGAGACCCAGGTGGCGGACGGCGAGAACCTCGACGTCCCCGCCGGGAGCTTCGACGCGGTGATCTCGCGCGTCGGGCTCATTTACTTCCCTGACCAGCAGAAGGCCCTTGCGGGGATGAAGCGGGCGCTGCGGCCAGGTGGGCGGATCGGGTCGATCGTCTACTCCACCGCGGAGCGCAATGGCTTCTTTTCGCTGCCGGTCTCGATCATCCGGCGGCGCGCGGAACTGCCGCCGCCCGCTCCAGGCCAGCCCGGGCCATTCAGCCTGGGGAGCCCCGGCGCGATCGAGGAGGCGTACCGCAGGGCCGGCTTCCAACAGGTCGAGGTGAAGGTCGTCCCCGCGCCGCTGCGCATGCCGTCAGCGTCAGAATGCGTGCGCTTCGAGAAGGAGTCGTTCGGCGCGCTGCACCAGATGCTCTCGGGTCTCGACGAAGCGGGACGCGAGGCGGCGTGGAGCGAGATCGCTGAACAGATGTGCCAGTTCGAAACCGACGGGCGCTTCGAGGGCCCCTGCGAGCTGGTGGTGGCGGCGGCCGTGAAGTAGGGGTTATTCCCCTGTGTTTCCGGTGTCACCAGGTGGTCTCCCGGTTCGGAAACCAAGGACTAGGCCATGCGAAAAATCCAATTCTATTCTTGCGCAGTAGCAAACCTGCGACACCAGAGGAGCTCAAGGTCAACCGGCGGCCTCCTCGCGCTGGCCATGCTGTTATTGGGGTGCGGGGATCAGGGGAACCTGAGCG
>JBQTJP010000064.1:0-2538 GCA_052386995.1 Armatimonadota bacterium | reverse complement strand
GCTGCTCACCGAGGCCGGATTCGCCCCCGGTCCGGACGGCATCCTGCGTGACTCGAAGGGCCAGCGGTTCGAGATCTCCATCATGACGACCTCCGGCAACGCCGTCCGCGAGCAGGTGCAGCAGATCATTAAGGAGCAGTATCGGGCAGTCGGCATCGATCTGAAGATCGACAACCGGCCCGCCGGCGTGCTCTTCGGCCAGACGACCCGGCGCCGGCAGTTCCCGCACATGGTGATGTACGCCTGGGTCATGAGCCCGCTCACGCTGCCGCATTCCTTCTGGAACTCCGACCAGATCCCGACGGCGGCCAACAACTGGGAGGGCTCCAACTACCCCGGCTGGCGCAACGCTGAGAACGACAAGCTCAACAACCAGATCCTGGAGGAAATCGACACCGCCAAGCGAGTGGCGCTGCTGAAGAAGCAGCAGGAGCTCTGGGTGGAGGACCTGCCGGTCATCCCGCTCTACTTCCGCCTGCAGCTGAACACGTCCAACAAGAAGATTCAGAACGTCAAGCCGGCAGGGCTCTCCGGTACCTACATCAACTGGAACTCCGAGACGTGGGCCTGGTCCCAGTAGGCTGATTGGCCCGAGCCATAGTGTGGGGGGTGGGGGTCCTAACCCCACCCCCCGATTTCAAGCGGAGGAGGGACCTATGCAGCGATTCCTGGCGCGCCGGTTCGTGCACGGGATCATCGTCCTCGTCGGGCTCTCCATTTTGATGTTCACCCTGCTGGTGTTTACGCCCGGGGACCCGGTTGAGCTCCTCGCCGCCAGCAACCCCGACATCCGGCCTGAAGACGTGGCCAACCTCCGCAAATACTACGGCCTCGATGACCCCGCCTACGTCCGCTACTTCAAGTGGATGCGGTCGATGCTCAAAGGCGATCTGGGCTACTCGCGGACGTACGGCTCCCCGGTGACCAAGATCGTCGTTGAGCGCCTGCGCAACACCCTGACACTCGTTGCCACCGCCGTTGTCGTCGCATTTGTGATCGGCGCTGCCGCCGGCATCTACTCGGCGTTACACCAGTACTCCGCCACAGACTACACCGTGACGGTCCTGGCATTCGCGGGTCACTCGCTGCCGCCGTTCTGGTTGGGTATCGTTTTCATCCTCATCGGTGCCGTCTGGGTGCCGTGGTTCCCGGCCGGCGGGATGCTGACGCCCGGAGTGGCGCCGGGGTGGCCTGCGTTCATCGACCGCCTGTGGCACCTGATTCTCCCCACTGCCGTGCTGGCGACGTTCGGGATGGCGACCTGGGCGCGGTACACGCGGAGCAGCATGCTGGAGGTCATCCGGCAGGACTACGTGCGTACCGCGCGCGCCAAGGGGAACTCCGAAAAGGTCGTCATCAACAAGCATGCGCTGCGCAACGCCCTCATCCCGATCATCACGCTGGTCGCCTTGTCGATTCCCGGCATTCTCAACGGCGCGGTGCTCACCGAAACGGTGTTCTCGTGGCCGGGGATGGGCCTGCTGCTGTTTCAGGCCGTGCTCGGGCACGACTACAACGTCGCCATGGCGGTCCTGCTGTTCTTGGCATTGATGACCGTGGTCTTCAACCTGCTGGCGGACGTCGCCTACGCCATGGCGGATCCGCGCATCCGGTACGAATAGGCAGGAGGGGAACGATGGCTCGCGAGGCGACACCGCGGCAGGTCGCGCTCGAACTGGAGCAGCGACGCAAGGAGGCCGCGGGCTTCGCCGTCGGACAGTCGTACTGGCAGATCGCCAGGCGGCGGTTCCTCAAACACCGGCTGGCGATGATCGGCGGCGTCGCGGCAGTCGCGCTTACCCTGATGTCGGCGCTAGCGCCATGGATCGCGCCGCACTCGTTCGACCGTATCGACCTGCAGCGGCGCTGGGTGGCCCCGCTACCCGAGAACGTGTTTGGGACCGATGAGCTCGGCCGCGACGTCCTGACGCGCATCATGTACGCGGGGCGCATCTCGCTCGTCGTGGGCTATGTGACCGCCGTCTCGATCTCCGTGATCGGCGCGCTCGTCGGGGCGGTGTCGGGATTCTACGGCGGCTGGGTGGACAGCGTGCTGATGCGGTTGGTGGACATCGTCCTCTCGGTGCCGGGTCTGCCGCTGTTCCTGATCCTGGCGGCCCTCGTTCCCGGCGGCGGCGTGGGGCGTATCGTGCTGATCCTCTCACTGTTCGGTTGGGCACCGGTCGCCCGCCTGGTACGGGGGCAGATTCTCTCGCTGAAGAGCCAGGACTTCGTCGAGGCCGGACGCGCCATGGGAGCCTCTGAAGCCCGGATCATCTTGCGGCATCTCATCCCCAACGCGCTGGCGCCCGTCATCGTCGCCGCGACGCTCACGGTCGGCAACGCGATTCTCACGGAATCGGGGCTGTCGTTCCTGGGTCTGGGCATTCAGCCGCCGACGCCGTCATGGGGCAACATGCTGTCGCGGGCACAGGAGTATCTATTGAAGGCCTCGTGGCTGGCGATCTTTCCCGGGTTGTTCATCTTCCTCACGGTGCTCTCATTCAACTTCCTGGGCGACGGGCTGCGCGACGCGCT
>JBQTJP010000063.1:0-4099 GCA_052386995.1 Armatimonadota bacterium | reverse complement strand
CCGAGGCGGCTTCGCGGCTGCCGGCGTTTTCGGGCACCGTGGCCGTCCCGGGGCCGGGCGAAGCCGAGATCCTGCGTGACCCCTGGGGGATTCCGCACATCTTCGCGCGCACGGATGCGGCGCTGTTCTTCGGCTTCGGCTTTGCGATAGCCCAGGACCGTCTGTGGCAGATGGACTATCTCCGCCGCAGAGCGCTGGGCCGGCTGGCGGAGATCCTGGGACCTGAGGCGCTCGGTCTCGACATCGTGGCGCGCACCGTCGGGATTACCACGATCGCCCGGCAGCATCTCGCGCACCTGCCCGAAAAAACGCGCACGCTCCTCGAACACTTCTCGGCCGGCATCAACGCGAGCATCGAGCAGAGTCGTTCGCTGCCCATCGAGTTCGGGCTCCTCGACTACACGCCGGAGCCGTGGACGCCGCTCGATTCCATCGCGATCCTGGGCGAATTTCGCTGGTACCTCACCGGCCGGCTCTTCGTGATCGCCCTTCCAGAACTGGCAAAACGCACGCTCGAAGACACGGCGCTCTACCAGGCATTCCTGACGCCCGAAGCCGGACTGGAGAGCATCGTCCCGCCTGGATCGTACGTACCTTCGGCACTTCTCGCGGAACCGGCCGGCGGCGCCTCGGGCGGATCGGACGAAGGTGGCAGCAATAACTGGGCGGTAGCCGGCGGCCTCAGCGCGAGCGGGCGCCCGTTGCTGGCCAGCGATCCGCACATTGCCTTTGGCACCACCTCGTGCTGGTACGAAACGCGTATGAGCGGTGGGTCGTTCGATGTAGCGGGTGTCGCGTACGTCGGCGTGCCGGCCGTACTGCTGGGACGAAACGAGAGAGTCGCGTGGGGCATCACCAACAACATTTGCTCACAACGTGACCTGTATCAGGAACGCACCGACCCCCGGCACCCGGGATGCTTTTTGTACGATGGCCAGTGGGAACGGGCGCGGGAAGTCGTCGAGGACATCGCGGTCAAGGGTGGGGAAACGGTGCGAAGGAGCATTCGCTTCTCCCGCAACGGTCCCATCGTTGACGAGTTGCTCCCCGAACCCACGCGGCACACCGGGCCGGTCGCCCTCCGCTGGGTCGGCGCGGAGGTCAGTGATGAGCTCACCTGCGCGCTCGCGGCGAGCCGCGCCCGTGATTGCGGCGAGTTCAGAGAGGCGCTCGAGGACTGGCGCTCACCGACCTGGAGTTTCGTGTTCGCCGACGCCGGAGGGCACATCGGATATCAGTGCGCGGGCCGGATTCCGATCCGCACGAACTGGGACCGTGGCTATCGCCCGGGCTGGGATCCCGCTCACCAATGGGAAGCCTACATTCCGTATCGCGGCATGCCGGCGCTTGCCGACCCGCCGGAGGGCTGGGTCAGGTCTGCCAACAACCGTACGGCGCCAGCCGACTTTCCGTATCCACTTTCGAACACCTCGGGCAGCGGCCACCGGGCCCAACGCATCCGCGAGATGCTCCAAGCGCAGGGGCGGTTCGACACCGGGGACTTCGCTCGCATGCAGATGGACACTCTCTCGCTGCGCGCGGTTGAGGCCGTCCCGCCGTTGCTGTCGCTGCTCGCACGCGCGACCGGCGAGCGTCTCAGGCAGGCGGCGGACTCTCTCCGCGCCTGGAACCGCCGGATGGACGTCGAAGAAGTCGGTGGAACGCTCTTCGAGACGTTCTTCACCCGGTGGTGTCAAACGGTCGCCGAGGAGCGCTTTCCCCAATCGGCGACCTCGCTCATTGCCGGGGCCATCGGAGGACTGGCCCTGGCCTTGCTCGCCGAGGATCCCCACGGATGGTTCGTACGCCGCAACCGCGAGGACGCGGTCGTCGAGGCGTTTCGCCGCACCCTCGACGATCTGGAGGAGCGCCTCGGTGCCGACATGTCTACATGGTCCTGGGGACGCGCGCACACGATTCCGCTCCGTCACGCCCTGTCTGGCCGCGGAGATCTGGCTCAACTGCTCGACCGGGGCGGCGATCCCGTACACGGGAGTGGGGTCACCGTGTGCAACACGGGCTATGATCCCAACTACATGGCCGCGCTCGGCGCAAACTACCGGTTGATTGTCGACCTGAATTCCTCCCCGCCCGCCCTCATGGAGGTGGATGCCGCGGGCACGTCGGGGCATCCCGGGAGCCCGCACTACTGCAACCAGCTCCCCACGTGGCTGGCGGGACGCCACCATCTCATCACACTCGATCGCGCCCACATCGAGCAGAACGCCGCCAGCCAGCTCGTGCTGAAGCCCACGACGAGCTGACCGCAGAGGTAACTATCGTTTGAGGAACCGGTCGATGACGTTTCTCGTGATCCGCGAGACGTGGTCGTCGACGAGCAGGCACGATGGATACGTGATCGAGCCCACCGAAAATACCGCGCCGCCGCCGGGCATCTCGTAGCACACCATCTCCGCGCCGCCGTCATCGGGGTTGATCCCCTTCGCGAGCAGCGTGGTGCCCTTGGGCGAGTACCTGCTCATCTTGTCGGTTTCGTGCCCCGATGCCCCGCCGTGGATACGCTCGTGCAGGCTGTGGATGCCGAAGAGGTCGCCGGTACGCAGTCCCGTGCCCTCGAACACCCAGTGCCCCTCCGCCAGCGCTCTGTACGGCGCCGCGGTCATGATTCCGCTCTCGGTGCAGACCACGCCCAGCAGGTTCGCCTCGCATTCCACCGTGCGGTGGAAGCGGCTCTCGAGGTAGCGGCTTGGATCCTTGGGATCGGTCATGCCGAGCGCGCCGTCCTTGCTCAAGAGCTGGGTCTTACACCGCATGGTGTCGTCATCGAGAAACTCGATCTCGCAGTTGAGGCCGTTCCCGCCCAGATACATCAACCGCCCGCCGCGCCTGTGCACCCATTCTTTGGTCCGTTCGTACATGCGCCGCGACCAGTACTCCGGATGCACGCTGAGAATCAGGATCGTGTAGGCATCGAGGTCGAGCGCGCCGGTGTGCAGCTGATGCTCCGAATAGAAGTCGTACGCGTAACCCTCGCGCTCGAGCCAGCCCAGCAGGCGCCACTCGCCGGGCATCTTGCCGCCTTCCATCCGGCCTTCGACCGGATCGGTGACCTCTTCATCCTCGGGGATGTGGTTGGCAAGCTCGGGGCGCTCGAACGAGAGCGGGGCGTATTCGTCGTCGGCAAACTGCCAGACGTTGAACGACCCCGCCCGCGTATAGCGGACCAGGTCCTGCCGCGCGTTGACGACCGGCTCCGGCGGGAGCTGGTTGGAGTTGATGTAGTTGCTCCGCCCGCCGAAGTTATTGTAGGCGTTCCAGGTGTTCGTTGAGGCGACCACCGCGATCGGCGCCTGGGGCGTCGCGGGCGCGACGATCCAAGGGAACGAGAAGAACGCCCCGGACTCGCCCTTGGCGTGAAAGTAGTACAGGCCGGAACGCTCGGGCCCGCTGACAAGCTGCGTGTGATGCGGGCTGCCGTAGCCGATCGTGTTCCACTGCACGCCGGTTTGCGTGTAGTCGCCGTCGGGGGTGATCTGCATGACCGCGCGCGGGCCGTGCTCGTCGAACCATCCGAGCAGCCGCACGAACTCCTTCCTCAAGCCGTACCGCCACAGGCTGAGCCGGTACGGCTCCACCGAATGAACCCGGAACTCCGAGCGCTCGCCCGACTTCACCCACTTCGGCCAGGCAAACCCCAGCAGGCGATCGGCCAGGAGACGAAAGTGATACGGCTTCCCCTGCTCGACGTTCACCGGGACGCTCTTTGATCCGAATCCGTCGCGCACCAGCGTGACGCGGTACTCGCCGGGCTCGATCTCCGCGTGCACGGCGCCCCGCGGGGTTGAGCGGGCGATGGCGGCGCTGCGGCCCCCACGCTCGAACTCCAGCAGTACATCCGCGACAGCAACGTAGCGCTCGTCGCTTACATACCCAACGAGCATGCGAGCCTCCTACCGTCCACGATGGCGCGCCGACTAGGCCGGCGACCGGTTGGTTCGGGCCGCGCGTTCGTCCGCCGGAATCTCCTGGGCGATCAGCGTGGCCAGGCTGGCGAACGCGTCCCGCATCATGGCATCGTACTGCTCACGCATCATCGACCATCCCTCGCGCGCCTTCTTGCTGCGAGGGATCTTTTGCC
>JBQTJP010000062.1:0-6566 GCA_052386995.1 Armatimonadota bacterium | reverse complement strand
CAGGCGCTCATAGAGGCGCCGACCCTCAGTCGAGGCCTGGAGCACCAGCGTTTCCAGCCCAGCGCTGCTCGCCCATGCCAGCACGCGTCGCATCAGCAGCTCCGCGAGGCCCCGCCGTCGCCAGGCTCGCTCGGTGAAGACATTCAGGACGATCCCTTGCTCGCCACGTGCTACTCGCACGGCGCCGGAGCCAGGCAGAGGGTGAGGAAGGACTCGGCGTCGCTGGACTCCAGCGCCGGCCACGATCTGGTGCGGTGTTCCCTGCGGGGCGGCCAGCCAGCCGACGTACTCCTCCGAGGGGATGGCGGCCTCAAGGTAGCGCGTTGACGTCGTGACGAGATCCTCGTACAGGTGGACGGGTAGTTCGCCCATGTCCGTGAACATCTCCGCCCGGTGTCGCGCGATGACGGGAACATCGCTGAGCGTGGCACGCCGGACGGTGAAGGCGTCCGACATCCGCTACCGCGTCAGCGGCGTACGCGCGATCCGGCCGGCCGCCGCTACCAGCGCCATCGACGTCAGACTCACCACGACCGCCAGGGCCGCCATGCGGCCGTGCTGCCCGTCGATCCACAGGTGGTAGAGGAGCGGGCCGATCGGCTCCGAGCGCGGCGTATAAAGGAACAGCGACGTGCTGAACTCTCGCATGAAGATCGTCGCCAGGATCGCCCAGCCCGCCATGAACCCCGGCCGCAGCAGCGGCAGCAGGATGCGGCGAAACGTCGTGACAACCCCGCCGCCGCAGATCCGTGACGATTCCTCCAACTCGCGATGCACCTGGACCATCGTGCTCGTCATCGTCCGCAGGCCGAACGGGAGAAAGCGGGTCACATAGGCGATCAGCAGGATCCAGATCGTGGCGTAGATCGGCACGGGGAAGTGCACGTAGCCCCACAGCAAGCCGATGGCGAGCGCTGTGCCCGGGAAGGCCAAAGGGATGAAGACCAGACCCTCCAGAAGGCCGCGCCCCGCGATCCGTGTGCGCACCGTGAGATAGGCAGTGATGGATGCAAGCAGCATCCCGATCGTCGCGCCGGCCGTGGCCAATATCAGGCTGGTGCGGATCGCACGCAGCACTCGGGCTTCCGACGCCACAAACTCGTAGTGCTTCAGCGTCATGGACCCCAGTGCCTCGAGCGACGGGACCTGAATGAACGGCAGGATCGACATGACGGCGAGGATCGTAAACGGCAGCAGGAAAATCAGGCACAGGATGACCAGCGCGACGCCCGACGCCACGTAGCGCCAGGCGCCCAGATCGATGGCCTGAGGCCGGTAGCCGCGACCGGTGATCGTCGTGAAGCGCTCCGTGGTGGCGGTGATCCGTCGATAAAGATACACGAAGACCAGCGCGATGCCGAGTAGGCTCATCGCGTACGTCGCCGCCAGGTTGTGGTTGGGTGGATAGGCGCCGAGCGCCTCGCGAAAGATCTTGGTGGTCAGCACCTCGATACGCGCAGGGAGCGCGATGACGGCGGGCGTGTCGAAGCTTTCGATGGCCCGCACGAAGTTCAGCGCCCCCGCCGCGAGCAGCGCGGGCAGGATGAGCCGCAGGGTGATACGCCGAGCGACCTGCACCGACGGCGACCCGGCCACACGCGCAGATTCTTCTAGAGCCGGGTCCATCGATCTGAGCGCGGCTGCGATGATGAGGAACGCGAGCGGCGTGAGGATCAGGCCTTCCACGAAGATCATGCCCGGCATCGAATAGATGTTGAGCGGCGGCAGTCCGAGCGTCCGCGCCAGTACGTTGAGCATGCCGACGCGGGGGCTCAGCAGCAGCACCCAGGCGGTCGCGATCATCAATGGGGGCAGGACGTTGGGCACTAGGGCGACGAGCTCGAACAGACCCCGGCCTGGCGCGTTGGTGCGGACCGTAATCCAGGCCAGTACGGTGGCCAGGAGGAGCGAGAGGGCCACCGACCCCGCCGCGAAAACGAACGACGTCCCGATCATTCGGTAGGTCTGCGAATCGCCGTAGGCCGTCAGATAGTTGGCGAGCGTGAGCCGGCCGGCCAGGCCCAGTGGCGCGTCGGTCAGGCTGCCGTAGAAGAGCATCGCGGTGGGGTACAGCGCGAGAAACCCCAGGACGACCCCGATGGCCAGCGCAAGGGCCACGATCGGGTCGACCTGCGCCCAGCGGAGGCCCGGGCGTCTGACCTCAAGCGCCCGAGCGTCGCGGGCCATCAGCGCAGGGAGCGGGCGATCAACGCATCGAGTGGCGTCAGCGTTTCAGGAAGAATCGTCCAAACTCGTCCCGGAAGGCCTTGATTTCCTGCTCGTCCAGGTCGTCCATCAGCATGATCTTGAGTTTGTCGGCGTCCTTGATCGGCGGATAGATACCGGGCACCAGCACGAACTCTCCGGCCTGGGCCAGGGCCAGCAGACCGAGGCGGGACGTGAACATGTCGATGAACAGTCTTCCGGCGTTGGGGTGCGTTGGCTTGACTCCGAGGGCGACGTGGTGGGTCTCCGCCAGCACGGGGCTCAGCCGCACGTAATCCAGCGGCGCGCCCTCCTTGCCGAAGATGTGGACGTACTTCACGTAGCTGAGTCCCAGGGGGAACTCGCCCGTAATGACCTTCTGGACGGCCGGCAGGAACGACTCCACCAGTTCCACCTGCCCGGCCAGACGCTGCACGTACGTCTTCCAGTCGCGCCCAATCACCTTGTCCAGGTTTGTCACCCAGGTCGCGGTTGTGGTGTGCTGCGTGGGATCAGGCATGACGATCTTGCCCTTCCACTTCGGGTCGAGCAGATCGTTGAGCGTCTTGGGTGCGTCTTCCGGTTTCACCAGCTTCGTGTTGTACAGGATGCTGACCACGACGATCCGGTAGGACGGCGATAGAATGCCATCTTTGTCGAGGGAGTTGGCCGGGAACGATTCGTACGATGGCGAGAGGTATTTGCTGAAGGCCTTCTCCTTCTTGAGGATCAGCATCGGACTCTTGTTGGTGTGCGCGACATCGAAGAGCGGTTTACCCGCGCGCACCTCGGTCAACGCCCGATCGAGGACCCGCGTCGAAGACGCCCGCCAGTATTCCAGCGGGATCCCATATTTGCCCTCGTAGATCTTCTGGACCACCGCGAAGACATCTGTCTCCATCGAGCCGTACGCGACCAGGCGGCCTTCCTTCTTGGCCGCCGTGATGAGGTCGGCCTGTGCCTGCACCACCGGCACACCGATCGCAAGCGCGGCGATCAGCGCTGCGCAGATGATCCAGTTGGCCCGCATGTGATCCACCTCCGGGTCCGATCTCGAACACGTCCCTTGCGGTGTGACACTATGCCTTCGAGGCCTGCCGGTCTTCTCCTGGCCGCCGGCGTGCCGCCCGGCTTGGTCCCGGCTGCCATTCGGGCCAGGCCAGCCGCGGCCATCCGCACATGTCTGTCCGGCCTGCCAGGAGCAGGGCCGTGAGGTCGCCGACGCTGTAGAGCCCGCCGATGATCATCGTCGGAATTCCCACGACGTTGCGGATGAGATCGCTGGTGTGGATCTGCGCGACTCTCGCCCGCTCGGGTTCACGCGCCGGACCGGCGGGTCCCGAAACCGCCACGACATCACAGCCACAGGCTTTGAGCGCCCGCACGAACTCCAGACCAGCTTCGACCAGCCGGTCATTCTCCGGATCTCCCCACGCCGCGATGTGCGCGCACAATGGTCTGCGGGCAGGCCACGCCTTGCGAACGGCCGCCAGCGTTGCAAGCGCAGGTTGAGATGGAGTGCACCCTACGGCCAGCAGGTCAACCCCCGCCCTGGCCGCGCCGCGAGCCAGGCGCAGACACGCGGCGGTGGAGTCTCCCGAGCTGCCATCAGTTGCGTCACCGCGGAGGTAGAGGCCAACCCGTCCCCGTGTTTTGGGCCTGCTGCGTCCTCCAACCTCAGCGTGCCGGGACATCACCAGCGTCAACCCGGCGCCGCCGGTTCGTGTGCGAGACCCAACTGTGCCCATGCCGTTTGGAAGTTCTTCCCGATCGTCGAGCACGCCCGCGGCCACCGCGACCAATCGGTTGGGAAATCGTACGTCGCGAAGCCGCAGCGGCGTCATAAGCGGCGAGACGGTCGCGGGGCGTCCGGTCGCCGCGTGCCGTCCTGTCGCGCGCGCGGCGGCGCCATTGCTTCGGGCAAACCAGGTCTCGACCTCACCGACCGCCCGCGCATCGCGCACTTTGAGAGTGCCATAGGTCAGCGACCGCGTGCGCGCCAGGTGGTGAAACGCAAACTGCTCGGGACCGAAGTGCGTCCAGTAGCGAAAGCTCTCCCACCACCTGCGGCTGGGCTCGGCGGCCTGCTGGATGCGCCTGACGGCCGGCTGCCGCTCACGCTCGTAGGCCGTGAGCGCCGCCTCGAGATCGGTATGATCGGCCAGCCCCTGGGCGAGGGCGATGGCATCCTCGATCGCCAACCGCGTGCCGGATCCCACGGAGAAATGCGCCGTGTGCGCCGCGTCTCCCAGGATGACGGCGTTCTTCGCGTGCCACAGGCGATTGCGGATCGTCCGGAAGTTGAGCCATTTGGAGTTGTTGGCAAGGAGCGGATGGCCGTCCAGATGGCGGGCGAAGAGGGCCTGGCAGTACGCCAGGCTCTCCAGATCACTCGCACCCGGCGCCATTGCGGCCTCTACATACCGCTCGAACCCCGCCCGGTGCCACGTGGCCTCGTCGGTTTCCACGATGAACGTGCTCGCGCCCGTGCTGTAGGGATAGGCGTGCACGCCGAACCACCCGTGCCGGCTTTCCTCGAAAAGGAAAGTGAGCGCGTCGAAGATCTTGGTGGTCCCCAGCCAGATGAACTTCGACCGGCCGCTCTGAACCGAAGACCGGAACTCCGCTGCCATCTCCCGGCGCACGAGACTGTTGGCGCCGTCGGCCGCCACCAGGAGGTCGTAGTCCGCGAACGCGGCCAGGTCGCCGGCCTCATGCGCAAACCGGAGATCGACGCCGAGTCCCCCCGCGCGCTCTTGAAGAATCCGGAGGAGTTCGGTGCGCGCGATCCCGGAGAAGGCGTGGCCCCCGAATCGCAGCGTGCGTCCTCGGTGGTGGTAGGCGATGTCTTCCCAGGCGACGCAGGACGCGATGAACCTCTCGTGCGTTTCCTGATCGGCTTCTCGCAGGTAGCGCAGCGATCGTTCGGGGAAGACGACGCCAAACCCGAATGTGGCGTCGGGCGCGTTTCGCTCGAACACCGTAATCGCATGCCGGGGGTCGACCCGCTTCATCAGGATCGAGAAGAACAAGCCGCCCGGCCCACCGCCGATGACCGCGATCCTCACGGCCGCGATGCCCCTGTCATCCTAGCGCTCGAGAAAGGTGCGGGCCTCCCACAACAGCGGGAAGAACTTCTTGCCGGTCGTCGACCGGAGGTATTCCACGCCGCCTGAGCCCATGGATTCGTAGCCCTCGCCCATGACCCGGGCCACCGACTTGTGGCCCGTCCCCGGACGCGCCCCGATCATCCGCTCGACCATCAGAATGTGGCGCTGCCGCCACAGCGACCACAGCAGGTCGTACTCGATCAATCCCTCGACGACTTCCAGAAGGGGCGCAAGGGCGGGCTCTTTCTGAATGCGGATCACAGACCCTATAATTTCCGCGTCGCTCGCCGCTGCCAGGCCCCGGCTGCGCAGCAGAGCGACGAAGGCGTCCCACACGGTAGGCTCGCCGAGCCGGCGGCGGAGCGTTTCCACGCTGGGAGGCGCGTCGTCGAACGTGCGCAGATACTGCTCGTCTTTAGCCCCAGAGATGAATTCGATCTCACGGAACTGCAGGCTCTGAAAGCCGCTGGCCGGCTTCAACTCGGATCGGAACTCCAGAAAGTCGTGGGGGCGCATGGTTTCGATTACGGTGAACCCGGCGGTCAGGTTGTGGACGATCTCATGCACCCGCCGCAGCAGGTGCGCCGCCGTCGGAACGTCGGCGCTCTGCAGCGCCGAGCGTAGCGACTCCAGCTCGAACACCAGGAGGTTGAACCAGAGCTCGAAGACTTGATGGACGGTGATGAACTGCAACTCGTCGTGAGCCTGGGTCAGGCGTCGCTGGAGCGTCAGCAGGTCTTGAATGCGCAGGTAACTGTCGTACGTGAGGGGCTTGGTGTCTTTCACGGCCCACCTCCCGCCTTACTCGCGACCGACGAGCTCGCGCGCGATGATCATCCGCTGAATATGGCTGGTCCCTTCGTAGATCTGCAGCCCTTTGATGTCGCGGTAGTACCGCTCCACGGGGTACTCGTTCGAGTACCCGCGCCCGCCGTGGATGAGCACGGCATCGCCGGCGGCCCGCACCGCGACCTCGGTGGCGAACAGTTTGGCGATCGAGGTCTCCCGCGTGGTGCGCTCGCCCTGATCTTTGAGCCAGGCCGCGCGGTAGACGAGCAGGCGGGCGGCGTCGACGTCTGCCGCCATGTCGGCCAGGTGCGCCTGAATCATCTCGAAATCGGCCAGGCGCTGCCCGAACTGCCGGCGTGACCGCGTGAAGCTGACACAGGCGTCCAGGCACGCCTGGGCCACGCCGACGGCGCCCGCCGCCACACCGAGCCGGCCGTGGTCGAGCGCCCCCATCGCCACATT
>JBQTJP010000061.1:0-30155 GCA_052386995.1 Armatimonadota bacterium | reverse complement strand
AGGCCCGACAGACAGTACGCCTTGGAGAACGAGAACGCGGTCACGGTGCGCGCGGCCATCCCGGGGAGCGACGCGATGCTCGTGTGTCGTCGGCCGTCGAAGACAAGCTTTTCATACTGTTCGTCGGCAAAGACGAAGAAGCCGTGTTTCTGCGCGAGCGCCGCGATGGCCTCGAGGTCATCGCGCCGGTAGAGAGAGCCCGCGGGCTTGTTGCCGTTCGAGAAGCAGAAGAGCCTGGTGCGAGGTGAGACACGGCGCCGCACGTCATCGGAGTCGAACGCCCATCCCGCGGCCGTCTCGCGCAGCGGCACCGGGACGGTCGAGCCACCGTACATCCGGACCACGGGCTCCATCGACGCGTATTCGGGATCGGGCAGCAGCACCTCGTCGCCGGTATTGATCAGGAGTCGCAGCACCCCATCGATCGGAAACTGCGCGCCGATCGTCGGCAGAATTTCCGACTCGGGATCGGCCGTGATGCCATTGTCGCGCGCGAGCTTCTCCGCCAGCGCCAGCCGCAGATCTGCGTCCCCTCGGACGCCCGGATAGTGGAAGCGGCCTTCATCGACGGCCCGCCGCACGGCGTCGATGACGAAATCCGGCGGCTGACGGTGGATCTGCCCGCCGGCCGAGAGGTTGATGACGCCGTCGATCTCGCGGCCGAGATCGCCCATGCGGTGCGCGGTGAGGACGGGGCTGGGCATCCCGTCGTCCTCGTACTCCATCAGCAGCGCGCGCCTGGCCCGGTCCGACAGCCATCCGGCCTGGCCCGACGCGCGCATTCGGTCCTGACGTTGGTCCCACTGGGGCATGGCGAGGATTTCGGAGGTGGCGTCGGCTTCCCTTCCATCGCGACAGACGGTGCCGCACGCGATTGTACCCGCAAGAGGGAATGAGCGCGGAAGGGTTGAATGGCGGGGCACATGCTCACCCTGATCCCTTATCGCGCCATGATCGTCAACGACGAGATGCGTCGGAAGGCGCTGGCGATCCTGGAGACCGGGATCTCCTACGGCGGCGAGGAGACCCAACGCTTCGAGCTCGAGCTGGCGGCCTGGTGCGGCACACGCTACGGCGTCGCGGCGAACTCGGGGACGTCGGTTATGCTGCTGACCCTCGACGCGCTCGGCATCGGGCGGGGGGACGAGGTGATCATGGCGGCCAACGCCTATGTCGGCGTGCTGTCCGCGGTGATCAAAGCCGGCGCCACGCCCGTCTTCGTGGAGGCGGAAGCCGGCACCGCCAACATCCGGTGTGACGGAATCGCCGCGGCGGTCACGGCCCGCACGCGCGCGGTGATGCCTCAGCACACCTACGGGTTTCCGTGCGACATGGATCCGATCAACGACGTGGCCCGCCGGCACAACCTGTACGTGCTCGAAGACGCCGCGCACGCGCTCGGCGCCGAATACAAGGGCCGGAGCGCAGGGAGCCTGGGCCAGGTCGGCTTCCACAGCTTCTCCGGCAAGATGATCACGGTCTTCGGATCGGGCGGGGCCGCGGTCACCGACGATCGGCGGCTTGCCGAGAATCTGGCGAGCCTGCGCGACCAGGGCCGCGAGCGCGCCGAAGACCTCAGCTTCATCCGCCGCCGCGACGGCGCATGGTATGATCTTCGCTCCATCGGCTACAACATGCACATGACCGAGATATCCGCGGGGCTCGGCCGCATTCAGCTGCGCCTGCTCGGCGAGTTTCTCTCACATCGACGACGGGCCGCCGGTTACTATGCCGGGCGCTTCCGCGACGCGGCGCTGCCGTTGAACCTTCCACCCGAACGCCCCTGGGCCAGCCCTTCGTATCTCCATTACGTCGTGTGGACGCCGCGCCGTGACGCGCTGCGCGCCTTTCTCCGAGACGACGGCGTCGAGGCGAGTATCCACTATCCGGCGCCGCTCCATCTGCTCAGCCCGGTCCGCGAGCTCTGTGGAACGCGGCCCGGGCAGTTTCCGGAGGCCGAGCGCCTATGCCGCGAGAACCTGTCGCTGCCCGTCGGCCCACACATGACAGAGGCGATGCTGGAGCGCGTGGCCGACGGCGTGGTGGCCTTCTTCCGGCAGAGCCAGCCTTAGACGCTGCCACAGCCGCGCGGCACCGTGGGGCTATAGGAAAGACCTCAGGCGCGGGGGGCTCGAAGGAACTGCGTGACCGCCGCGGTCCACCGCTCGGGGTGCTCGGTCTGCACGTGGTGCTTCGCCCCCGTGAGGACATGCAGCTCGCCGTCGGTCAGGCGCTGGAGAAACGCCGCCGCGTCCGTGGGGCTCGCGCCGGTGTTCTCCCGGCTCCAGGTCAGCAGGACCGGTCTCCCCAGGCTGCCGGCGTGCTCCGAGATGTGGACGCCGCGGTAGAGAAGGTTGCGGTTCCACTCGACCGGCGTCGAGCCCAGGACCGCCCGGCGGTCCCGGGCGAAGTCGAAATTACGGGCCCACATCTCACGCGTGCGCCGCACGCGTTCGTCGGTGACCAGGCCCTCGCGCAGGTAGAAGTCTCGCAGGTACCGTGCGACACCATCGGGCGTGGGAGGCCACTCCGTGTCGCGCGGCAGGGGATACTCCGCGGGGATCGGCGACGTGCCGTTCAGGCTGTTGATGATCACCAGCCGGCGCGCCAGATCAGGCGCGTGGTGCGCGACGTATTGGACGAGCCAGCCGCCATGTGAGTTGCCGGCCAGGTGCGCCGGCCGGCCCAGTTGTCGGAGAAACCGCACGATGAAGTCCCCCTGGGCCTGCGCGCTGAAGTCCTGCGATCCTCGACCGGGGGTGAGGCCGAAGCCGATCACGTCGAGCGCGATGACGTGGAAGGACCGGCTGAGCGGGCCGATGACGGCGCCATAGGTGAGCTCGGCGCAGCACCACGCCAAAGCGCCGTGGATCAAGACGAGCGTTTCGCCTTCGCCGGCTTCGAGATAGTGGGCGGGCACACCGTCCACGTCGAGCGTGCGATCGCGCCAGATCACGCCGCCTGCCGCGTGCCCCATGCCGGTCACGCCGCGCTCCGGCGTTACCGGCGCTCGTAGAACGCGGCCATCTCGTTCAGGACCACGTCGATGCCGTCGCCCATGTCCGGATGGGACGGCAGCGTGATGATCTCCTCAGCCAGCCGGTCCGTGACCGGCCGCGGCCCCGGATCGTCTTGCGTCGCCGCGAGATACGCCGGCGCGCGGTAGACGGGATGCCGGTAGTGAATCGCGCACTCGATGCCACGGGTGTTCAGGAAGGCCAGCAGGTCATCGCGGCGGGGGGCCCGGACGACATAGTGCAGCCACCCGTGCCTGGCCCACGGCATCAGCGCGAACGGCCGGACCGGTACGTTGCGCTCGCGGATGCCGTCGGTGTACCGCCGCGCGTTGGCCGCGCGTGCCGCGTTGTGCCGATCGAGCCGTGACAGCGACACCCGGCCGACGGCCGCCTGGCATTCGTTCATCACGCAGTTGAGTCCCACCAGCGCCACCTGGCTGCGGTACGGATCGCCGCGGTCCCATCCGTGGCGGCGCAGCCGCATCATCCGCTCGGCCCACCGCGCGTCGTTCGTGAAGGCCATGCCGCCCTGGCCGGCCACCGTGACGCACTTGCGCGCGAAGCTGGCGAAGCCGACGTCGCCGATGCTCCCCAGCCTGCGCCCCCTGTACTCGCCGCCAAGCGCGTGCGCGGCGTCCTCGATGATGTAGATCCCACGCCGCCGGGCCAGCGCCATGAGCGGCTCCATGTCGACAGCGTGCCCGTAGGTGTGGATGACGATGATCGCCTTCGTCTTCGTGGTCAGGTGGGGCTCGACGGTCTCGACGTTCAGATTGGCCGTGGCCTCCTCAACGTCGCAGTACATCGGCCGGGCGCCCAGCGCGATGGTGCACTCGGCGGCACTGAGGTAGCCGTTGGCGGGAACGATCACCTCATCCCCGGGCCCGATCCCGAGCGCCCTCATCGCCACATGGAGCGCCGCGGTGCCCGAAGAGACCGCGACGGCGTGGCGCGTCCCCAGGTAGGCGGCCATCTCGCGCTCGAACGCGTCGCATTCCGGCCCGTCATAGTACACCGGGCCCGGGGTCGGCCGGAGCATCGCCTCGCGCATCTCGTCGTCGAACGGCGTCCACATACTACGATATGTGACCAGTGTGCTCATCGTGGGCTCCGGAAATATTCGAGCACGGCGTCCGCCACGAGATCGATCTCCTCGGCCTTCATCCAGGGGTGCGACGGCAGCGTGAGCATGTCCGCGGCCATGGCCTCCGCGACGGGAAACGCCGATGGATCGGGCGCGAGGGGCTGGAACGCCGGCTGCCCGTGGAGGGGAACCGGGTAGTGGATCTGCGTGTCGATACCCCGTTCGCGCAAGAATTCGCGCAGCGCGTCGCGCCGCGGCGCGCGGATGACGTAGTGCAGCCATCCGGGCTCCTGATCGGGTCGCGTGGCGGGCAGCGTCACCGGCGCGCCCCCGGCGGACAGCCTGGCGCTGTACCGCGCGGCATTCGCCGCGCGCGCCGCGGTCCACCCATCCAGCCTTCGTAGATTTACGCGGCCGATCGCCGACAGCAGTTCGCTCGTCCTCAGGTTCAAGCCCAGGCGCTCGGCAACGTGCCAGACGTTCCCGACCGTCTGGTTCCAGCCGTGGACCCGCCGCGCCGCCATATCGGCGGCGAGATCCGCGTCATCGGTGACCGCCATCCCCGCCTGCCCGCAGACCGTGATCGACTTGCCAGCGAACGAAAAAAACCCGACGTGTCCCAGCGATCCGACGCGCCGGCGATGGTAGCGCGCGCCGAGCGCATGGGCCCCGTCCTCGATCACACGCAGATCTCGCTCACGCGCCAGGGCCATCAGGGGATCCATGTCGACCGGATGGCCGAACGTGTGCACCGGAATCACGGCCCGGGTGCGGGCGGTGAGATGGCGCTCGACGATGGCCCGGCTGATGTTGCCGTCGGACTCCACATCGGTGAGCACCGGCCTGGCGCCGATGAAGAGCACGCATTCGGGCACCGACACGAACGTGTTCGTGGGGACGATGACCTCGTCGCCGGGTCCGATGCCGCAGGCCATCAGCGCCAGGAGCAGGGCGGAGGTTCCCGAATTTGCCGACACGCCGCACCGGACGCCGCAATAGGCCGCGACCTCCGCCTCGAAGGCCCCCGTCTCCGGCCCGGCGTAGTACGGGGTGCGCTCGAGCACCTTCAGCACCGTATCGCGGACCTCGTCGTCGATGACCGTCAGGCGCGTCGTGATCCGGCCCCGCACCGCAGCCACATGCCCACCTCCCGCGAGATCGTCTCGAGGGCTCAACGCTCGTAGAACTTCCTGATCACGTCCGCGACGTACGCGATGTCATCGTCTCCGAGTGTCTGATAGCAGGGGAAGGTCAGGATCGTCTGCGCCAGCCGCTCGGTGACCGGGAACGTCCCCTCCGGCGCGCCGCAGTAGGGCTGGTACGCGTGGTCGAGGTGAATCGGCGTGCCGTACTCCACCATGATGTGGATGCCGTGGCGCTCCAGGTGCGCCTTGAGGGCGTCGCGCTGCGGCGTTTGGGCCACGTAGCGCAGCACGCTGTGGGTCGCGTACGCTTTGGTGATCGGCAGCGTCAGATCGTTGGAGAAAGCGGACAGGAGCCGGCCGTAGAGCGCGGCGTTGGCGCGCCGGCGCGCGTTCCACTCGTCGAGATGGCGCAGTTGAATCCGCCCGATGGCCGACAGCAGCTCGTTCTGGCGGTAGTTGAAGCCGATCATCTCGATCTGCTGCGCCCGGTAGACGCGATGGGCCTTGCGCCCCTCGAACCACCGCCGGCCGCGGCCGTGGTTGGCCATCATCATGCAGCGCTCCCACAGGTGGGGATCGTTCGTGGCGATCATGCCGCCCTCGCCGCCCACGGAGATGCATTTGTTCTGCACGAACGAGAAGCAGCCCGCGTCGCCGATCGTTCCCAGAAAACGGCCGTTGTACCTCGCCCCGGCGGCATGGCAGACGTCTTCGATGATCTTCAGGCCGGCTCGCCCTGCGATGGCCATCAGGGGGTCCATGTCCACCGCGTGGCCGTTCATGTGCACCGGCAGAATGGCCCGGGTGCGCGGGGTGATCTTCGCTTCGATCTGGCTCGTGTCCATGTTGTACGTGTCTGGCTCGACGTCGACGAAGACCGGCCTCGCCCCGCACAGGATGATGACGTCGGCTACCGACGAGAAGGTGTTGGGAACGGTAATGACCTCATCCCCGGACGTCACACCGGCGGCGAGCAGCGCCAGGTGCATCGCCGCCGTGCCGCTGGACACGTTGACGGCGTGCTTCGTGCCGATGTACGCGCAGAACTCGTCCTCGAACCGCTTTCCCTCGGAATCCTCGAGCGGAAGACTCCTGATGTACTGGCCGCCGCGCAGGACGCGCACTGCGGCTTCGATCATCTCGTCGGTCATCACCGGCTTGTACGTGATCTGCCGGCCCGGCGCCTGACTGAGCACGGTCATGCCTCCTTTCCGCGAAAGCGCGGATCATAGGCCTGGCGCAGGGCGTCGCCGAGCAGGTTGATCCCGAGGACGACGGCGGCCAGGGCAATGCCGGGGAATGTGATCAGATGCGGGGCCACGCGCATGTACGTGCGGGCCTGTGCGAGCATGTAGCCCCACTCAGGTGTCGGCGGCCGCACGCCGAGGCCGAGGAAGCTCAACCCTCCCGCGGTCAGGATCGCGGCCGCCATCGAGAACGTCGATTGCACCGTGACAGGGCCGATGAGATTCGGGAGGATGTGCCGCAGCATGATGCGCGCATCAGGGGATCCCAGGGCCCGGGCCGCCGTGACGTACTCCATCTGCGAGACCGTCAGCGTCGAGCCGCGCACCAGGCGCGCGAAGATCGGCACGTCGGGGAATCCGATGGCGAGCACGAGCGTCCAGAATCCGATGCCCCAGGTGGCGACGATCACGATGCCGAGCAGCAGCCGGGGAACGGCCAGCAGCATGTCCGCGATCCGCATCGTCAGGCTGTCGAGCGGCCCGCCGTAGAAGCCCGATGCCAAGCCGAGCGGGATGCCCAACAGGACGCCAAAGGCCACGGCCGCCACCCCGATGGCCAGCGAGATCCGGGAGCCATAGATGATCCGCGACAGGGTATCGCGACCGAGCTCGTCGCTGCCCAGGAGGTACCCATTCTGCCCCGGGGGGCGGAGGGCCGTCCGCAAATTCTGGTCCGTGGGATCGGCCGGGGCGAGGATGGGCGCAAACGCCGCTATCCCGAGAAACACCGCTACGATGATGGTCCCGACCAGTCCCGGTGTGGATCTGAGCAGCGTCTTCCAGCGCAACCCGCACCTTACGCGTAGCGAATGCGGGGATCCAGCAGCAGGTAGATCAGATCCACCGCAAAGTTGATGACGATCACCGCCAGGGCGATCAGCAGCACCCCGCCCTGCACGATGGGGAAATCGCGCTGGTTCACGGCCTGGACGATCATGCGACCCAGACCGGGAACCGCGAAGACCGTTTCGGTGATCACGGCGCCGCCCACCAGCAGGCCGAGACGCAGGCCGATGACCGTCATCAGCGGAGGAAGGGCATTGCGCAGCGCGTGCTTGTAGAACACGATCCGGGATGCGAGCCCTTTGGCCCTCGCGGTCCGGACGAAGTCTTCCAGGAGCAGTTCGACCATCAACGAGCGCGTCATGCGCGCCAGCAGCGCCAGGCTGGCCAGGCTCACGGAAAACACCGGCAAGATAGCGTGCGGGAGCGTACCCCAGCCGGACGATGGCAGCCAGCCCAGGCGCAGCCCGAACAGGAGAATGAGCAGCAGCGAGATCCAGAAAACCGGCATCGACATACCCGCGACGGCCAGCCCCATGATGCTGAGATCCAGCGGACCGTCGCGGCGGACCGCGGCCAGCACACCGAGCGGAATCCCCACGCCGACGGCGACGGCCAGCCCGCCGAAAGCCAGACTCATGCTGATCGGGAAGGCCCTGGCCAGGTCCGGTCCCACCGGCCGCTCGCCCCAGTGGGAGGTGCCGAAATCGCCCCGCATGACGCGCGCCGCCCAGCTCAAGTATTGCACCGGCAGGGGATCGTTGAGCCCATAGCGCTGACGGATCACGACCAGTTCTTCTTCCCTGGCCTGATTGCCCGCGATGATGGCGGCGGGATCGCCGGGCGCCAGATGCAGCGAGAGAAACACCAGCAGCGAGAGCCCGAAGACGGTGAGGACGCCTTCAGCGAACCGGCGCACGACGTAGGCGAGCATCATATGGCTCCCGACTCACCCGGCTCGGCTCCTGAGCGACAGCCCCGAGGAATCCCCCGGGGCCGCCGCCAGACGCCGCTGGTCGTCACGTGTTTACCGAGCGATGCTGGCCTCCCTGAAGTGGATCAACTCCACCGGCAGGAGCTGGACACCCGTCAGGGCCCGGTTCCCAACCGACGAGTGGTTGACCGTGAAGATCCAGATCCACGGGAGATCGCGCCAGAGGATCTCCTGCGCGCGCTCATAGGCCGCGCGCCTTTCCGCAACGTTCGTGGAGCCCAAGGCCTTGTCGATGAGCGCATCGAGCTCTGGATTGGAGTAGAAGTTCCTGTTGCAGCATAGCGGGGCGAAGTTGTCCGAATGGAACACCAGCCGCAGTGCGTAGTCGGCCTCACCCGTCTGCGTGCCCCAGCCGTAATAGGTCATCTCCAGCGTGGATTCCCTGGGGCCTTTCGAGCGCAGCAGCACCAACCACTGTCCGCTTTCCATCACTTCGAGCTTCAGGTTGATGCCGACCTTCCTCAGCATGTCGGCGACCGCCTCGGAGATCTGTTGGGCGGCCGCGTAGGTGCCGACCGGGACCCACATCGTAGAGGAGAAGCCGTTGGGATAGCCGGCCTCGGCCAGCAGCCGCTTCGCGCGTTCCGGGTCATAGTTGTAGCGGGCGGCCTGGGCCTTGTACGGAAACACGCCCGGGGGCAGCGGTGAGTCCGCCACCCGCGCGAACCCCGCGAGGAAGGTGTCGACGATCGCGCGGTTATCGATGGCGTGCGCCATGGCCTGACGCACGCGTAGATCGCTCCACGGCTTCTTCGTCACATTGGGATAGAGGCCCTGAATGCGCGAGCGGGGGAGGTTGTAGACGACCAGGTTGGGATTGTTGCCCAGCCGCTTGGCTTCCTGCGGGGCGATGGTGGTCACGAAGTCGAGCTCGCCCGTCTCGAGCCCGATCGCGCGCGTCGCGTCATCGGGAATGGGCCGGTACTCGATCTCGGTGATGTTGCTTTGAGACGCCAACCAGTGCGCAGGATTCTTTCGGAGGAGGATGCGCGTCCCGCGGATCCATTCGCGGAAGAAGAAGGGCCCCGAGCCGACCGGGAACCGCCCGAACGTGCTAATGTCCTGTTTGGCCGCCGCGGTCGGGCTGACGATGGACGCCGAGGGATTGGCCATCGTGTTGAGCATCGCCCCGAACGGTTTTTCGGTGGTAAAGGAGACCGTGTACTCGTCGACCACGTCGACCCGTTTGATCGCCTCAAACACGGCACGCCGCGAGAACTGGTTTCGCGGGTCGAAGAGCCTGTCGAAGCTCGCCTTGACGGCCGCGGCGTTCACAGGGGTGCCGTCGTGGAACTTGTGGTTTCGCCGCAGTCTGAACGTCCACGTGAGTCCGTTGCTGGAGACGCTCCACTCGGTGGCTAGCTGCGGCACGATAGTCGACCGCATGTCGAACATAACCAGCCGGTCATAGAGATGGGCGAACAGCTGATCACTGGCCAAGTTCGTGTTCGCATGGCCATCGAGCGACGGCGGGTCGGTATCGAAACCCACCACGATCTTCGTGCCGCGTGCCGGCCCCGCCCCGGACCTGGGTCCCAGCGTGAGGACCAGCAGCGCCGATAGGAGCCAAATCACCGCGCCTATTCTCCGGCTACGCATGCGAGGATCTCCCCCCGTTGCTATCGGATCTCGAGCCTGAAAGTGTGTTCACACTTCCTCGCATCTTCAATCATTCCCTGCAGGGGCCCCCGCGCCGCGGACCGAATGCTCGGATGGCCATGCCACGAACGGGGCGCACGACGGCGCGTCATCACGAACCGAAGGCTTCGGAGCTCCCGTTCATCCCTGTCTTCCAGTTGAGCCGCCTGATCGCCCGCAGGCAAGTCTCGCCTCTCGACCTCGTCACCGCGCTGTTGGACCGCATCGACCGGTTCGACGACACGCTGAAGAGCTACATCACGGTCTGCCGTGAGTCCGCGCTCGTTGCGGCAAAACGCGCCGAGCGGGAGATCGCGCGCGGCCGGCACCGCGGGCCGCTGCACGGCATTCCGCTCTCGGTCAAGGACATCTCCCAGACCAAGGGCGTGCGCACGACGGCGCACTCGCGCACCTTGCTCGACTTCGTGCCCGATCACGATGCCACGCACGTCGGGCGGTTGCTGCGCGCCGGCATGATCCTGCTGGGCAAGACCAACACCACCGAGTTCGCGAACGGCAACATGGATGTCTTTGGCATGGCGCGCAACCCGTGGAGCCTGGCGCACTACACCGGCGGATCGAGCGCGGGATCCGCGAATGCCATCGCCGCGGGGCTGGCTGTGGCCGCGACCGGCTCAGATACGGGGGGGTCGATCCGTGTCCCCGCGAGCTTCTGCGGCATCGTCGGCCTGAAGCCGACTTACGGGCGCGTGAGCCGTTACGGGGTGATCCCGCTCGCATGGAGCCTCGACAACGCCGGCCCGATGACGCGGACCGTACGGGACTGCGCGATGCTGCTCAATGTCATGGCCGGGTACGACCCGCGTGATCCCAACAGCGCGCGCGTGCCGGTGCCGGACTTCACCGCGGGGTTGGACAAGGGGGTCAAGGGTCTGGTCTTGGGCGTGCCCCCGCACCACTACTTCGGGGGGCTCGAGGCCGACGTCGAGGCGGCGATCCAGCGGGCACTGCGTACGCTCGAGCGCCTGGGCTCGCGGCTCGAGCCGGTCGCTCTGCCGCACGCGGGTGACCTGCAGCCCATCTACAGCGTGGTCATCGCGGCGGAGGCGTTCGGCGCACACGCATCCCGGCTGCGCGACCGCTGGTCCGAGTATGGGCCGCGCTCGCGCCGCCGCATTGCCTGCGGCGCCTTCTACTCGGCCGCGGAGTATCAGCAGGCCGCGCAACTCCGGCAGTTGTGGATCCAGGAGCTCGACGCGGTGATGCGGCGCATCGACGCGCTGGTGATGCCGACGTTGCCGTACCCCGCGTTTACGCTGGAGACGCAGCGGGCCGGCCCACCCGATTCGAGTTGGGGAACACGGCAGTTCAACCTGTCAGGACATCCGGCGGTCTCGATTCCCTGCGGGTTCACGTCCGCGGGTCTCCCGGTCGGGATGCAGATCGCCGCCAAGGCTTTTGATGAAGGCATGATGTTCCGCGTCGCGCACGCCTACGAGCAGGAGACCTCCTGGCACGAGCGCCGCCCACCCCTCGAGGCGGCCGTGCGCTCCGACGCATCGGCCCCCCGCGCAGAGGAGGCCGCCGCGCATGCCGGTTGATCTTGAATGGCTTCGCGGCGAAGCCGCCCGCCAGGGGCTGGCCGTCGATGACGCCGACCTGGCGTTTATCCGCGATGAGGTCGAGCGGGTGAAGGCGGCGCTGGTTGAGCAGCGTCGGTGGGCAGGCGAAGCGGCCGAGCCGGTCTATCGCTTTGCAGCGCCGCGCCCGACGGCGCCACGCCGCGCGGTTCCACACCGGCCGCGGAGTCGAAATCGCCGCGACTGATCACCAGCACACCCGCCGCGAGAGCGGCGGCGGACATGAAGAACGCGCTGCCCAGGCCCGCCAGGCTCACCAGGGTCGCGAAGATCATTGGACTCGTGACCTCCGCCAGCCGGTTGCTCGTCATCCGCAGGCTGAGGGCCAGACCACGTTCGCGGGATTCGACGCTGCCCGCCATCAGGCTCATCGTCAGCGGCTGAGTGAACCCCCAGGCGATGCCGGTCGCTACGGCGGCGATCGCCAGGCCCCCGAAATGCCTGAGAAATGGAATCGTGCCGATGGCCACGTTCGCGAGGAGCACCGCGCACAGTAAGATCCTTCGCCGGCCAAAGCGCGCCGCGGCCGCGCCGACCAGCGGGCGCACGATCATGGACCCACCGCCGAGCAGGGAGAAGATGAGCCCGATGGAGGCCTTCGACAACCCAACCGACTGCAGGTAGAGCGGATAGAAGCTGGACTTGATGCTCCAGGCGAAGATGATCACGAAGCTGATGGAGAGCACGAACCGCAGGTCTCCCCGCCTGACGAGCGTCCAGGCGGCCCGGTAGGCGTCAAGCGCGCGCAAAGGCGACTCGCGCCGCACACGCGCCCGCGGCGGGCCGGGCAGCAGCAGCGCGAGAAACGCAGGGACCAGCGTGAGCGCGGCGGACGCGTAGAGCGCCGTCTGGATCGACGCAGCGTCCGCCAGCGTTCCGCCCAGGTACGGCCCCACCAGTTGCCCGACGGATATCCAGAACGCGAAGAAGCCGAAGTTCCTGTCGCTGTGCTGCCTCCGGCTCGCCTGAGCCACGGACGTCTGACTGGCCAGAATCAAGACGTTGTTCGCGAGTCCCACGATGGCGGCTCCCGCGACGAGGACCCACAGTGCCGACGATGCCGCGATCAGCGTGACGCTCGCGGTCAGGAGGAGACTTCCACCGAGCGTCAGGCGCCGCGCGCCGACGACGTCGGCGCCGGCGCCGGTCCACACGCCGAAAAGAAGCGGCAGGACCGCCGCCGACCCGGCCACGACCCCGACCATCGCCGGCGACGCGCCGCGGGCGACCGCTAACAGAGGGATCAGCGGTGTCATAGCGGCGACCGCCACCATGTGGCTCGTGCCGACCAGGAACACCGGCCACAGGCGGCGGAGGCGCATGAGCGGCGCTACGCGCGCGCGCCCGCGCGGGTACTGAATCCGTAAACGGTGGCGGCGTGCTCGGGGCTGATGCGTTCCTCGCGAAGGTCGCGCTCGACCTGCTTGGGATCTCGCTCGCGCGTCGCGCCGAATCCGGCTCCACCGCCGGATCGCACGGTCAAGATGTCGCCGGCCCTCAAGACCGTTGAGACCTTCGATCCGAGGTGAATCACCTGGCCGCCACGCTCTACGAAGCACGCGCCGGGCGCGCCGCCCCGGCCCTCGAAGAGTCCCGGCGCCGAGTGACGATGGCGGTCGGAGTGCAGGCCGAAATTGATCCCGTCGGCAAGGATCCGATACTTCCGTTCCATCGCCAGTCCCCCGCGGAACCTGCCCGGCCCGCCGGAGTCCTGGACGAGCCCGTACCGAAGAATCTCGAGGAAGGGGAATTCGATCTCGACGGACTCGACCGGCGTGTTCATGCCGTTGGTGAGATGCATGATCATCCCGTCGGCGCCGTCCTGGTTGTAGAGCGCGCCGACGCCGGCGCCGAGAACCTCGGAGAGCACGCTGAACCGTCCCTCACTGCGCCGGGCCATCGAGATCCCGGTCTGACAATCGAACCCCGGCGCGATCACCTTTTTGGGAAGCACCGGGGCGAGCGCGTAGTTGACGGCGTCGAAGATCTTGTAGCAGGTGCTGGTGCGGGCCCGGGTGGCGGCCGGCCGGGCAGGGTTCACGAGCGTGCCGTACGGGGCCACCACCTGAATCGGGCGAAAGGCCCCGGCATTCACCAGCAGGTGTCCCGCCTGCAGGATCGACATGATCGTGGTCCGGCACGTCGCATAGGTTGAGGCCACCGGAATATTGATGAAGCCACGGGCCTGGGGGTCCGTGCCCGTGAAGTCCAGGATCATATCCGAGCCGCGGATCCGCACCGTCACGCGGACCGTGAAGGGTCCGGTCGCGCCCGTGCCATCGTCCTCCATCGACGCTTCGCCGGTGTAGTCACCATCCGGCATCTCGTCGATCGCGGCCCGCACGATGCGCTCCGAGTAGCGCTGAATCTCCTGTTGAAACTCCTGGATCACGGCCGTGCCGTACTTGCGACACAGCGCGGCAACGCGGGCTTCACCGGTACGGCACGCCGCGATCTGCGCGTTGAAGTCGGGGATGGTCTTCTCCGGGACGCGGATGTTGGCGCGGAGGAACTTCCCAAAAGGAGTGTCTTCCCAATCCCGGCCCAGCGCGATCTTCATCGGTGGAAAGACGATGCCTTCCTGGAACACCTCGGTGGCCTGCGCGTTGTTGGCCGGAGAGCCGCCGCCGACGTCGAGATGGTGCACGTTGGCGCACGAGAGCCCGATGACGGCGTCGTCGACGATGATCGGGGTGAAGAGCAGGATGTCGTTGACGTGCTGGCCGCCTTCGAACGGGTCGTTGGTCAGCAGCGCCTCATCGGGCCCGAGGCGCCGGAAGTCGTAGTGCTTCCGCAGGGCCTGCGCGGCCGGCTCCATCGCATTGAGCAGCATGGGGATCCAGTTGGCCATCGCGACGGTGTTGCCGTCGGCGTCAAACAGCGCCGTGGCCATGTCGCGGACTTCTCGGACGATGGTCGAATGCGCCGAGCGATAGAGATTGACCCCCATCTCCTCCGCGGTCGCCGCATACGCGTGCCCGATGATCGACAGCAGGATGGGGTCCATCTACGTCCGCCTCATGAGCAGGGTCCGTCCGGCCCCCAGGGTGGCGGCCCATCCGTCTGGTACGAACGTCGTCGCGGTGGCTTCCTCCACGACGGCCGGGCCCCGCAGCCTGTAGCCCTCCGGCAGCGTCTCGCGCTGGTAGAACGCGCACTCCTCGAGGCGTCCGTTGAGGCGCACCGGCGCCGACTCGACGACGACGTCTGAGGTCGGGGGGTCGGCTGTGCCGCTCATGCGCTGCACGGTGGTGCGGTGCGCTGCCGTCAGGCGGACATTGACGATCTCCACCCCCTCCCGGCTGGACGCGTGGCCATAGCGCAGGCGGTGGAACTCATGAAATCGTGGCCCGAGGAGGTCCAGCGCGGCCTCGCCGCTGACAAACTCGTCCACCGGCATCGTCAGCTCGTAGGCCTGGCCGATGTATCGCATGTCCAGGAAGTACCGGCGCTCGACGGAGGCCCAGGCGAGCCCATAGCTCTCGAACTCGCTTCGCGCGCGCGCTTCCAGCTCGGCAAAGTGTGCCAGCAGCTTTTCCCTGGTCGCGCCGTCGGCGTGGGAGATGCGCGTCACCATGAAGTCCTGCTGCGTGCCGGCGAGGAGCAAACCGAACGCCGAGATGATGCCCGGGTTGTAGGGCACCAGCACCTGCGCGCAGCCGAGCTCGTCGGCCAGCTGCGCGGCGTGGAGCGGCCCGCCGCCGCCGTACGCCACCACCGTGTAGTCGCGAGGATCGTGTCCGCGCTCGATCGAGACCAGCCGCATCGCCTGCGCCATCGTGAAGTTGACCACACGGCGGACGCCCTCCGCGCTCTCCATGGGATCCATCGCGAGCGACGCCGCCAGGCCTTCCAGGGCCGCGCGGGCCGCCTCCATGTTCAGGCGGAGCCGTCCGCCGAAGAACGCGCGCGGCCGGATGAACCCCAGCACCAGGTTCGCATCGGTGACCGTGAAGTGCTCCCCGCCCTTGTCGTAGCATGCCGGTCCGGGATCTGCGCCGGCTGAAGCCGGGCCGACCGTCATAATCTTGCCCGCGTCGGCGGCGGCGATAGACCCACCGCCGGCCCCCACGGTGACGATGTCGATCATCGGCAGGGCCAGCGGCAGCCCCGCAATCTTGTAGTCCGTGGTGACGTTCGGTTCCCCACCGTTGACCAGGCAGATATCCGTGCTCGTTCCACCCATGTCGAACGTGATGATGTCGGGAAAGCCCGATGCGGCCGCGATCGCCGTCGCTCCAATGACGCCGGCCGCCGGACCCGAGAGGATCATTTTCACGGCGTGCCGCCGGATCGCCCGAGCCGGGATGCTGCCGCCGTTGGCCTGGATGATGTTGAGGTGGCCCCGGAACCCTGACCCCGCCAGGTGTTGTTCGAGCTGCCCCAGATAGCAGTCCACCACCGGTTTGGTGTAGGCCGACATGGCGACGGTCGACGTGCGCTCGTACTCGCGGAATCGGGGCAGCACGTCCGAGGACAGCGAGATGTGCAGCCCGGGGAAGCGCGCCGCCAGCGCCCGTTCGATGGCGATCTCGTGGGCCGGGTTCGCGTACGCGTGCAGCAGGCAGACGGCGACCGACTGTACGCCATCGTCGCGAATGAGGCGCTCGAGCCGATCCAGCACGCCGTCGAGCAGCAGTGGCTGGCGAATGGACCCATCGGGGGCGACCTTTTCGGCCACTTCCAACACCCGGTGTCGCGGCACGAGCGGCTCGGGGTGCTTGTAGAACAGATCGAAGAGTCGCTGCTTCGCCTGCCGCTGGATGGCGAGGACGTCGCGAAATCCGGCGGTGGTGATGAGCGCGGTGACCGCGCCCTTGCGCTCCACGACGATGTTGGTGGCGATCGTCGACCCGTGGACGAGCGCATCTAGCTGGGCGAGCGGGACGCCGGCGTCCTGCAGGGCATTCATCACGCCCAGCTCGGGCCGCGAGGGCGTGGAGAGGACCTTCCCGACACGGATGACCCGTTCGCCCCGGGTCACCACCCAGTCCGTGAACGTCCCGCCGACCTCGACGCCGACGCGCAGGCCGTTCATCGCCCAGGCCTGGGACTGGAAGCTTCCACCGCGGTCGCGTTCACCAGGAACGGAGGAGGCGTCCCCTGCAGGGCAAGCACGACCTGCTCGGCGGCGTCGCGCTGCATCTGCTCGATCGACTCTTCTGAGTAAAAGCCGATGTGACCGGACACCGTGACGGTGGGCAACTGCAGGAGCGGGTGATCGACCGGCAGGGGTTCGCGCGCGAACACGTCCAGTCCGGCGCCTGCCAGAGGCCCGGTACGCAGGGCATCGACGAGCGCCGGCTCGTCGATGACACCGCCGCGCGACGTGTTGATCAAGACGGCGCCCGGTTTCATCGCGGCCAGGGCCTCCCGGTCCACCCTGCCGCGCGTTTCCGCGGTGAGAGGCAGGTGGACCGAGAGAAAATCGGCGAGCGCCAAGCAGGTCGTGAAGTCGACCGAGCGGACCTCTTCCGAGACGAAGACCTCAGCGGCTAGGTAGGGATCATGCGCGATGACCTCCAGACCCAGCGCCCGTCCCTTCCGCGCCGTAGCGCGGGCGATATTGCCTAAGCCCAGGAGTCCCAGCGTGCGGCCGGCGATGCGGCGGAGGGGCACGATGGGCTTGATGTGCCATTGCCCCGCCCGGACCGCGCGGTCCGCCGCGACGAGCTTCCTGGCGACGGCGAGGAGCAGGGCGATTGCGTGCGACGAGACTTCATCCACGGCGTAGCGCGGGCCGCTGGTCACCCAGATGCCGCGCCGCGTGGCTTCGGCGACATCAACGCGATCGAGCCCGGTTCCGTAGTGAGCGATGATCCGGCAGTGGGTCAGCAGCGCGATGCGGTCGGCGTCGAGCATCCCGCGCATATGGAGCACGGCGTCGGCCGCCGGTGCCACACGCGCGAAGGCGTCGGGATCGTCCATGTCCACCGACTCGATGTGCACCCCGTGGGGCTCCAGCACCGATCGCTCGATCCTGATGTCATACCCGGGCGCATTCCGTGCTTCTGTGCGCAGACATCGCCAGCGCGGCGCCATCATGTCCGCACCATGCTGTAGCGGATCGTCTGCATCCCAGGAAACGTGGAAGCCCATGCACCTGCTGGGGCCGTCCGAAGACCGCGAGAGATCTCGATGGGGAGGAATTCAGGAAAACAGCAAGTAAGTCCTCCACAATTCGCACACGAGAGGATCATGATGATGCCCGGTGAGCGGAGGCGTTTGCTTCCTGTATTGCTGTGTCTTGTGCTCCTGGCAGTGGGTGTGGGTTCGGTCTCCGGCCAGCAGTCCGCGCGATTCTCGCTGGCGCCGAACATCATCTCGGCGTACCCTCGCGACTTTCGCAACATCGACCCCGCGCACATCCCCGGATCGCCCGACTATCAGATCGCGCTCAACGTCTTCTCCGGCCTGGTCCGCTACAAAGTCAACTCTCTCGATGTGGAGCCGGACCTGGCCGAGCGCTGGCGCGTCTCGCCGAACGGCCAGGTCTATACGTTTTTCCTGAGAAAAGGGGTCAAGTTCCACCACGGCTTCGGGGACGTCACCGCCAAAGACGTCAAATACAGTTTCGAGCGCATTCTGAACCCGGCGACCAGATCCCGGTATCGGGCGTCGATGCTGATCGTCGATACGGTGGAAGCCGTCGACGACTACACCGTGCGCGTCAATCTCAAGGCGCCGTCGGCCAGCTTCGTGGCCGGCGTGCTGGCCTTTCGGCCCGGGTTCATCGTGAGCCAGAGGGCGGTCGAGCGGTTGGGCGATCGCTTCCAGTTCAATCCGGTCGGCACCGGGCCGTTCCAGTTCGTGAGTTATACTCCGCGGCAAGAGCTCGTGCTGGAAGCGTTTCCGGAGTACTTCCGCGGTGCCTCGCCGATCAAGCGGATCATATGGAAGGTCGTGCCCGATGAGAACGTGGCGGGCCTGGCCTTGCAGAAGGGCGAGATCAACCACATGATCGTCCGCGACCCCCAGGTCTACAAGGCGCTTCAGCGGCATCTGAACCTGGCATTCACCGCGACCCCGACGACCGGATGGTGGGAGTTTACAATGAATACCCGGCGCAAGCCCGTGGATGATGTGCGCGTGCGGCGCGCGCTGGCCCATGCGGTGGACCGTGACACCTTCATTCGGACAGTCCTCGAAGGCCTGGGCTCGCCGGCCTACAGCGTGATCCCGCCGGGAATGATCGGTCATACCAACGACGTGGAGAAGTACCCGTACAACGTGCAGCGGGCCAGGCAGCTCCTGGCCGAGGCCGGCTATCCCAATGGATTCAGGATCAATGTGGTCTACGAGCCTGCCGAGTACGCCGACCTGATCGTCACGGCCATGCAGCAGTGGTTCAAAGACATCGGCGTCGACCTGCAGCTCATCAAGCTCGAAGCGGGCGCGTGGACGGCCCGGCGTCAGGCCGGCGATTATGACATCACCGTCAGCGGGACCACCCGGTTTGATCCCGACCAGTTCCTGACCGAGCATTTTCACTCGGCGAGCTTCCCGCCCGGAGCCAATCAATCGTACTACGGTGCGATCGACGACATGATCGAGGCCCAGCGGCGCGCGATCAACGCCCGCGAGCGGGCCCGTGTCCTCGTGGACATTCAGAAGAAGGTGGCCGGCGATGTCCCGTTCCTGCCGCTGTTCAATCCCGTCTACGTGACGGCCTATCACAAGAACCAGAAGGGACACGCCCCCAACACCGCACACTGGATGACGCGGTTCGAGTTCGTCAAGTTCGAACGGAACTAATCCGCGAGCCCGAGCGCACCGGAGCGGCGCGTGGCCTACCTCGTGCGGCGCCTGCTGGCCACGATTCCGACCGCACTCGGCGTCGTCACCCTGGCCTTTCTTCTGATTCACGTGGCGCCGGGCGATCCCGCCGAGCTTCTCCTTGGGGACTACGCCGGCGTCACCCCCCAGGTGCTCGCGGATCTCCGCTTGCGCCTTGGGCTGGACAGGCCGCTGCCGGTGCAGTACCTGACCTACGTGGCCAGCGTGATCCGGGGCGATCTGGGCCGGTCATTCCGCACCAATCAACCGGTCATGAGTGAGATTGTAGTCCAGGCGCCGTTCACCGTCGTGCTGGCCGCCGCCGGCGTGCTCCTCGCTGTGCTCATGGGAGTGCCCTCGGGCATCGTGGCGGCGGTTCGACGCAATTCGATCACCGATTACGTGACGACGACCATCGCCATGTTGTGGCTCTCGGCCCCGAGTTTCTTGTTCGGCATCTTGCTGATTTACTTTCTGGCCTACAAACTCGGCTGGTTCCCCGTGTTCGGGGCCGGCACGTGGGGAGACTGGCGCAGCCTGCTGGCCCACCTGGTGCTCCCGGCCGTCGCGGTCGGGGTGCGGTCGGCCGCGCTGATCGCCCGTATGACCCGGTCGTCAATGCTGGAGGTGCTTCAGCAGGACTACGTGCGGACGGCGCGGGCGAAAGGCCTGGCCGGCCGCACCATCGTGTACCGCCACACCCTGCGCAACGCGGCGATCCCGATTCTCACGATCGTCGGGCTCGACGTCGCCTACCTGTTGGGGGGCGCCGTGGTAATGGAGACGGTGTTCGCCCGGCCCGGCCTCGGTAAGCTCGTCGTGGACGCGATCTACGCGCGTGACTATCCGATGGTGCAGGGCGCGATCCTGACGTTCGCCTTCGGGATCCTGATCGTGAATCTGCTCGTGGACCTGAGCTACACTTTTGTCGA
This sequence comes from Armatimonadota bacterium, assembly GCA_052386995.1. Classification (GTDB taxonomy): domain Bacteria; phylum Sysuimicrobiota; class Sysuimicrobiia; order Sysuimicrobiales; family Humicultoraceae; genus JBQTJP01. The sequence goes on along the minus strand of JBQTJP010000061.1, from coordinate 9,938 downwards.
CCCTCGCATCCGGTATTCGTAACGTGCCCCGCATGGGGGCGCAGCCCTCGCCGGGTTCCGGGCCCCTGCGGCACGCCGCGCGCACGCTGTGGGCGCGCCGCAGCGCCGCCCTGGGACTGATCGTTGTGGTCGCGATCGGCGTCGCGGCCGCGCTCGCGCCCTGGGTCGCTCCTCGCGATCCACTGCAGCAGCGCCTGCTCGAACGCTTGAAGCCTCCGGGGACCCCCGGGCACCTGCTGGGCACCGACAACTTCGGGCGCGACCTGTTCGCGCGACTCGTCTATGGAGCCCGCATCTCGATTCTGGTCGGTGTGATCTCGGTCGCGATCGCCGCGGGCTTGGGATCGTTGGTCGGACTGCTCGGAGGCTACTACGGGGGCCTGCTCGATCAGGTGCTGATGCGCACGGTGGACGTCCTCATGGCCTTCCCGCTGATCCTGCTGGCGATCGCCATCGTGGCGTTCCTGGGCGCCGGTCTATTCAACCTCATGCTGGCCGTGGGGATTTCCAGCGTGCCGCCGTTCGCCCGGCTGGTGCGCGGCGAAGTGCTCGCCCAGCGCAGCCGTGACTACGTCGAGGCCGCGCGGGCGCTGGGGGCCGCACACGGCCGGGTGATGCGCCGGCATATCCTGCCCAACAGCCTCTCGCCCATCGTCGTCCTCTCGACCCTGCGCATCTCCACGGCGATCCTCACCGAGTCGAGCCTGAGTTTCCTCGGGCTGGGGGTTGGGCCGCCCACCCCAACCTGGGGGAACATGGCGGCCGAGGGGACGAAGTTCCTGCAGACGGCGCCCTGGATCTCGATCGTCCCCGGGGCGGCCATCATGCTCATGGTGCTGGCGTTCAACCTGTTCGGCGATGGACTTCGCGATGCCCTCGATCCCCGTCTGAAGGGCGAGGTCGGGATTCCGGTAAGACCATGAGGAGGCGAGAGCCATGTTCGTGATCGATGCGCACACCCATCTGGGTCGGGGCGACGAGCACTACGGCAAGCAGGCGCTGTGGGAGAACAAGACGGCGTTCCTGGCCGCGGATATGAAGAGCCTGATGGACGAGGTCGGCATCGACATGGCCGTGGCCTTCGGCCTCGGACGGCCCGGGCATGAAGACCGGGTCAAGCCTGTCATCGATGCCGTGCAGCGGTTTCCCGACCGGTTCGTCGGCTTCTTCTGGGCGAACCCCTGGGAGCGCGACAGCCGGGCCGACTTCTTCCGCGCGGTGCGCGAGTACGGCCTCAAGGGCCTCAAGCTGCATCCCATCATCGATGCCTATCAGGCCAACCACTCCATCGTGTTTCCGCTGATCGAGGCCGCCGGTGAGCTCGGTGTGCCGGTCACGATTCACAGTCACCAGCCCGGCTCGCAGCCCGCGCTGATCGGCGACCTGGCCGGCCGGTTCCCCCGCGTGACGATCATCATGGCGCACATGGGGATGGCCGCGTACAGAGACGCGATCTACGTGGCGCAGAAAGAGCCCAACGTCATCCTGGAAACCTCGGCGCAGCCGTGGACGCATCGCATCGTGCGCGTGGCCGCGGAGCGGGTCGGCATCGAGCGAATCATCTACGGGTCCGACGCGCCGCTGCACCATCCGAAGGTCGAATTGACCAAGATCGAGGTGGCCGGTCTGTCGCCTGAGGAGAAGGCCAAAGTCCTCGGCGGCAACGTCGCCCGCCTGCTGGGTCTCGAGCACCGCGTAAAGGAGGCCGTGCGGTGACGATCCTCGTCACCGGCGGGGCGGGGGTCGTCGGATCATACGTCGTCCGCGATCTCGTCGCTCGGGGGGAGGGGCCCGTCGTCGTCGACATCGCGCCGGGACCGGCCTGGCTCCAGGAGTTCGACGGCCGGGTGGATCTTGCCCGGTCGGACATCGTCGACGTGGATGCCCTGATCGCGTTGTGCCGGCGTCACCGCGCCGGCGTCATACTGCATCTCGCCGCGCTGACCGGCGCCGCATCCGACGATGAGCCGCTGGTCATGTTTCGGGTCAACATGACGGGCACGATGTCCGTCCTCGAAGCGGCGCGGCGCAGCGGCATACGGCGAGTGGTCATGGCGAGCACGCGCACGGTGTACCCTGACTTCGACGGGACGCCCTACGGTCATCCGGCGTACCGTCCGGTGCCGGAAGATCACTGGCTCGACCCCGACCGACCCTACGAAGTGTGGAAGCATGCCGCCGAGCGCATGGGCCGGTTCTATCAGCGCAAGTTCGGGCTGGAGTTCGCCGCGTTTCGGTTCGCGATCTACTATGCGGCCGAGCGCACGCCCACTCCGGGCGGCCGCGCGATGGGGATGCTGCATGCGATGATCGCCGACGCGGTGCGAGGGAAGCCCACGAGGATCCCTGGTGGCGCCGACCGCGTGATGGATTGCGTCTACGTGAGAGATCTCGCCCGCGCCTTCGTGCTGGCAGCGGATGCGCCGCGGCTTTCGAGCCCCGCGTACAATATCGGGGCCGGCCAGCCCGTGACGCCCGGCCGTTTTGCCGCGGCCGTACAGGCCGCGGTGCCCCATGCCCAAATCGAGATCGGGCCCGGCGTCGACTTTGCGCCCGGTCACTACTGCGTGCTCGACATCTCCCGCGCCAGGGCCGACCTGGGATTCGATCCGCACTGGTCGCTCGAGGCCGGCGTGGCCGACTGCGTCGCGCGCGCGAGGGCGCTGCTGGACGGTCATTCCCACTCTGCGTGAAAGAGATCGCGTATCCGGTTGCGGGAGAGCCCTGCGCTCAGCAGGACCGTGAGCTTGACGCGCGCTTTGTGCGCCGGCGTGCCGGCGAAGATGACGCCCAACTCCAGCAGGTGCGACTCGCCGCCGGCATGACGGTAGGTGTTGCGATTGAGCCGCCCGCTCCCATGCGGGTTACACATGACCACCACTCTGCCGCGCCCGAGCGCCGCCGTCACCAGGTCGAGCTGCTGCGGGTTCAAGCGTCCGGCCTCAATGACGATGCCGTCGACCCCTGCCTCCAGTGCCGCTCTCAGAAAGAGATCTGAACTGTCGGCTCCGAAGGGAATGCGCTCGACGCGCGCGGTGACGGCGGGCGGCATGACCGCCGGGATGCGGCGGAACGGCCGCCGGGCGTAGAAGACGTGGTCTTCATCGATCGCCCCAAGCGGGCCGAACTCCGGCGACTGGAACGCGTCGGTTCGCGAGGCGTGGACCTTCGTCACATCCCGAGCCGCGTGGATCGTCCCGTTCATGACGACGAGCACCCCAAGATCCACCGACCGGGGGCTCGCCGCGACCCGGATGGCGTTCAGCAGATTGATCGGGCCGTCGTCGCCGGGGAGCGTGGGATTCAGCATCGCGCCGGTGAGCACCACGGGTCGATCCAGGCCGAGGGTGACATCCAGGAAGTGGGCGGTCTGCTCGAGTCCGCCCGTGCCGTGCGTGATGACGACGCCCGCGACCCCATGGTCGGCGGCGACGGCCAGCACGCGTTGCGCGAGCCCGTGCATCTCGCCGAAACCGAAGAAGGCGCTGGCGACGCTGAGGTACTGCTCGGCCGTGACCCGCGCGACCGACTGCGCCTGCGGGATCCGGGCGAGTAACTCGTCGGCCGAGAGACCCGGGGCCACCTCGCCGCTCGGCTGAGGCTTCCCGGCGATGGTGCCGCCGGTTGTCATGACATGAACGCGAGGAAGCGTCACCACGGTGATCTCCGGGTATTCGGCCGCGTGACCTGACAGGATGCTATGTCCTTTTTGCAGAACCCGGCCCTATCCTGCCATAATTCCGGAGCGTGCTGTGCAACGTCCCACCCTCGACTTGTTCTCGCTTGAAGGGCGGGTCGCCATTGTCACCGGCGGCAACCGCAACATCGGGTACGGGCTGACCCGGGGTCTGGCCGGGGCCGGGGCGAAAGTGCTCATCGCCAATCAGGATGCCGCAAGCGGCGAGGCCGCCGCCGCCCGGCTGCGCGACGAAGGGTGGGAGGCCGCGGCGGTCCGGACGGACATCAGCGACGGTGCCTCCTGCCGCGCCATGGCAGAGGCGGCGACCGCGCGCTGGGGACGCATCGACATCCTGGTCAACAACGCGGCGGTCCGGGTTGACAAGACGGCGATGGAACACACCGCGGAAGACTGGGATTGGATCATGGGCGTCAACGTCCGCGGCATTCTGCTCGCCTCGCAGGCCGTGTATCCATCGATGCGGGCGCGGAAGAGCGGGCGCATCATCAACATCGGCTCGATCTCCGCCCGCAAGGGCGTGTGGAAGCGCACGTCGTACAGCGCGTCCAAGGGCGCGGTGTCCGCGCTGACCCGTGGGCTGGCGGTCGAATGGGCGGACGACGGCATCACGGTGAACGCGCTCTCCCCCGGCGCGGTGGCCTTCCGCGAGCGTCCCCCCGATCCGGCGTCGCCGCGCTACAAAGCCAATGTCGATCTCATTCCCCTGCGGCGCTTCTCGTGGCCCGACGACCTGGTCGGCCTCTGCGTGTTCCTGGCATCGGACGCGTCGGCGTACCTCACAGGGCAGGATATCTTGATCGACGGCGGCTGGTCGCTGACGATGCGGCCGCTCTCGGTGCCCTAGGGCACAGTCGCGCAGCGACCATGTATCCGGAACTGGATGCGATCTTCCGCAGATATCTGTCGGGCGCGCGCGCCCAAGGATCCACCGCTGCCCTGACCGAGCACTATCGCTCGCCGGGATCGTCCGGCTACCACGCTGCCACGCAGTATGTCGCCGCCGCCATCCGTGAGGCCGGCGCCGATGAGGTCATCGAGGAACGGTACCCGCTCGACGGTCAGACGAAATTTCTGGGTCGCACGATGCCGCCGGCATGGGAGCCCCTGTCGGCCGGCCTGGAGATCGTGGCACCCGTGTGCGAGCACCTGATCTCGTACGAGCAGATTCCGTCCACGCTGCCGTGGTGGTGTGGCAGCACGCCGCCCGACGGCGTCGTCGTCCAGATCGTGGATGTCGGCCGCGGCCTGTCGGCTGCGGACTACGTGGGGAAGCCCGTGGCGGGCAACGCCGTCCTGATTCGCGACAGCGAGTCCCGGCCGGCCTGGCACCATGCGGCCGAGCTGGCCCGCACACACGGCGCCGCGGGGATCATCACCGATTTCCTGCACTCCCAGACACGGCCCTGGCGCACGCGACACGCCCTGCCAGAGGCGGTGCAGCTGCTGCGGCTGCCGCCTCGTTGGGAGAATCCTTGGGCGTTTTCGGTGGACTATCACTCGGCGCAGCGACTCGCGACTCTCGCGCAGGCCGGGCCTGTCAGCGTCAGCGCCCGGGTCGCTGCCCGCACGTTCAAGGGCGAAGGCGTGAATCTGATCGCGACGATTCGGGGCGCCGGACGTCCGGACGAGTCCGTGCTCTTCATCGCGCACACATCCGCCGGCACCAAGCCGTGCGCGAACTGCGCTGCCGGGCCCGCGCTGATGATCGAGCTGTGCCGCGCAATCCAGGCGGCCATCGGCGACGGCGCACTCCCGCGGCCCCGGCGGTCGATTCGATTTCTGTTCGTCGCGGAGGGCCTCGGGAGCACGTACTTCATCCACTCGCATCGTGATACGCTCCCGAAGATCAACGCCGCGCTGTGCCTGGATTCTGTCGGCCACCGCCAGTCAACCCTGAAGTCGTCGCTCGTGATGTACCGATCACCTGACTCAATCCCCAGTTACATCAATGACGTTGGCGCGGCGCTCATCGAGGATCTGCCCAAAGAAGCCGACTGGCCCTTTCGGAACGGGCCCGTTATCCCGCTGGTGAACTTCCACCAGCTGCCCTATACGCCGTGGAGCGACAACCATTACTGGGTGACCTTTGGCGTGCCCGCGCCCTTGTTCATGTCCTGGCCCGATCTGTACTTCCACACGCAACTGCTCACCGCCGAGCATACCGACCCGATGGTCTTCGAGCGGGCCGGACGCATGCTGGGCAGCCTGGCAGTGGCGATCGCCCGGTCCGGTCCCGCAGACGTAGGGCCCATCCTGCGCGAGGTCGCGGCCAAGGCGGCCCTGAGGGTAGCGCGCGTCGCGAGAGACGCGCTCGGCGAGATGAGGAGTCGTGACGGCGCCGTGCTGGAACGCGCGCGGGGACAGATCGATTATCTCGTCGACAGGGATGCCCGGGCGATCCGCTCAGCGGTGGCTCTGGCCGGCGGTGGGCCAGCGGCGCGCGGCGTCCGCCTGATCGCCAATCAACTTGTCGAAGAGAATGCGGCCACCGCCAGGAGGGAAGTCAGACGCCTGCGCGGGCGTGCCCGCGCTGCCAGCGACTCGGGTAAAAAGAAACGCAAGCCTCGCGAGGGCGCAAAGATGATCCCCCGGCGCCCGCACGACGGCGTTCCTCCAGGTGTTGTCGGCCTCTCGTATGATGAGATGGCCGCCCTCGTGGACGCGATGCGCGCGGAGGATTCGCGGGTGAACTGGGAGACACTGCGGATTTTCGGCGACGAACTCTGGAATCTCAGCGATGGCCACCGGAGCCTCGCAGAGATCGGAGAAGCCATCTGTCACGAATTTGGCTTCCGGATCGGGTCCAACCATTTCCACGTCCTCGCGCGCGGTCTGCAGAAGGCCGGATTGCTTCGACTGTGAGATGGTAGACGATCGATCCGGCATCATCACCTTCCTCTTCACCGACATAGAAGGATCAACACGCCTTCTCCAGCACCTCGGCGATTCTGGGTCTGTGCAGATCTTCGAGGATCACAGAAGTCTGCTGCGGGCGACGATCGCAGAGGCCGGTGGCCATGAGCTCCAAGATCAGGGCGACGGCTTTCTGATCGCCTTTCAAACCGCAGGCGACGCGGTGCGGGGGGCGGTGGCGGCCCAGCGGGCCCTTGCCGCACATCCCTGGCCCCACGACGCCAGGCTGCAGGTGCGCATGGGCCTCCATACCGGCGCGCCGATGAAAACACGCGAAGGCTTTGTGGGTCTGGATGTGCACCGGGCCGCCCGGATCTGTCAGGCCGGGTGGGGTGGCCAAATCCTCATCTCGGAACGGACGCGGGAACTCCTGGAGAACCTGCCCGCGGGCGTGGAGCTGCGCGACCGAGGACTGCACCGCCTCAAAGACCTCCAGCGCCCAGAACATGTCTTTCAGGTCATCCATCCCGAGCTTACGGCCGATTTCCCGGCGCTTCGCTCACTCGATCCCCGTCTCACCAATCTGCCGATCCAACTCTCGAGCTTTGTCGGACGGGATCGCGAAATTGCGGACCTCAAAGAGATCGTGCCCCGTACTCGACTCATCACGCTCACGGGACCGGGCGGCACGGGCAAGACCCGTCTGGCCCTCCAGGTCGCAGCCGAGCTCACGGACGGCTTCAAGGACGGGGTCTGGCTGATGGAGTTTGCCGCGGTCACGGAGGCGGCGGCCGTCCCCCGGGTTGCGGCATCCGTGCTCAACGTGCGCGAACAGCCGAGGGAAGCGCTGGCCACCACGCTGGCAGGAGCGCTCGGCACGCGTAGGATCCTGCTGATCTTTGACAATTGTGAGCATGTGGTTGCTACAGCCGCCGAACTTGCCGATGCCCTGCTCCGATTCTGTCCAAACCTCTCCGTTCTGTCCACGAGCCGCGAGCCGTTGGGCGTGAGCGGCGAGACGACATATCCGGTGCCGTCCATGGCGGTGCCCGATCTCGACCACCTGCCATCCCCCGAAGCCCTACCGGCGTACGAGGCAATCCGGCTGTTCGTCGATCGGGCCACGGCCGTGCTCCCGACTTTCCGGTTGTCGGCGGGGAACGCCGCCGCTGTGGTTCAAGTCTGCATGCGGCTGGACGGCATTCCTCTTGCCGTCGAACTGGCCGCTGCGCGTGTGAAGGTGTTGTCTGTCGAGGAGATCGCGAAACGGCTCGACGAGCGTTTTCGGTTGCTGGTCGGCGGGAGCCGAACCGCGCCCGCGCGCCATCAAACACTTCAAGCCGCGATGGACTGGAGTTACGGTCTCCTGTCAGAGGCAGAGCGCGCCGTCCTGCGGCGTCTTTCGGTTTTTGCCGGCGGCTTCACGTTGGAAGCTGCCGAGGGTGTCTGCGACGGTGAGGGCGTGGAGGCTGCCGATCTCCTCGACCTGCTGAGTCATTTGGTGGATAAGTCTCTGGTCATCGCCGACATGGAAGATGGACCACCCCGCTACCGGATGCTGGAAACGGTCCGGCAGTACGGCCGAGACCACCTGCGGGAAGACGGCGAAGAGTGGGCAGCGCGCGAGCGCCACCGCGACTGGTTCCTCCAACTGGCTGAACGGGCCGAGCCGGAACTCCGCGGGCACCAGCAGTCTGACTGGCTCGACCTGCTGGAGCACGAGCGCGACAACCTTCGGGCTGCGCTCGAATGGTCGCTGACCTCGGCCAATGCGAATGCCGCCCTCAGGCTGGCCGTGGCGCTCCTCTGGTTCTGGGACACACGTGCATACTTCCGGGAGGGGCGTGACTGGCTCGGCCGCGCGCTTGCCGCGCCGGGACCGATTCGGAATCGCCTCCGCGGCCAGGCGCTGATTGCGGCGGGTCATTTAGCCTGGCACCAATCTGACTATCACGAGGCACGGACCCTCATCGAGGAGGGGCTCGGCATTTTCACGGACCTCGGAGACGCCTCGGGCATCGCGGATTCCATGTGGTTCCTGGGGCTGGTGGTGTCGGAACAGGGAGACTACGCGAAAGCCGTGGAGATCTACGAGCGTGGTCTGGCGCTCTACAGGGGCCTTGGGGATAGGCGCGGGGTCCTGGAGATTCTCAACTGGATGGGATTCACCGAGAACGCGAGAGGCGACGTCGAGCGGGCAACCGCGCTCCACAATGATGCCCTGACGCTGGCACGAGAACTCGAAGTGCCCAGGATGATCGCCGTCGCGCTTCGCGGACTGGGTCACGCCGCATCCAACCGTGGAGACCGCGCCGGCGCAAGGGCTCTGTTTGAGGAAAGCCTGACGGTGTTTCGACGGATTGGCGCCAAGGTGTTTTATCCCGGGGTGCTTCGTCGCCTGAGCGGCATCGCGGTCGAAGATGGAGACTTCGAGCGTGCCGCGGCACTGTTGCGCGAGAGTCTGGTCTATTGTCGCGAGCAGGGCGAGAAGATCGGCATGGCCGCCTGTCTGGAGGATCTGGCAGGACTGGCTGGCCGGACCGGCCGTTATGAGCGCGTGGCGCGGCTCGTTGGCGCATCGGCGGCGCTCCGCGGCATCACAGGGGACGCCCAGACCTTCTGGACACGCGACGGCTATGGGCCCGATCTCGCTCTGGTCCGCGAGACGCTGGGCGCGAGCGCGTTCGACGCCGCCATGGCGGCGGGTCGCGCGATGACCCTTGAGCAGGCCCTGGACTACGCGCTCGAACCCGAGGGGTGATCGAGCCGTGCCGATCTTGGTGAGAGTCTTAACCTGGTTGGGCTATGTCTTCGGTGCCGCGGTGATACTCTACGGCCTGTGGCGCTACTTCGTGCAAGGCTCTCTGCCCTCGCTGCTGATCTCCCTTGCGGTATTTGTCGCTGGACCCCTGGAGGATATTCTGACGAACTGGGTTCGGCGCATGAGGCAACTTCCGGACGAACAACTTGAGGTCACGCTTGTTGATCTCACCACCAGCCTGGCGTTCTTGATCCTCCTTCTTATCGCCATTGCCGTCGTCTAGCTATTGATCTACCTCTAGCCTCCAACAGAGCCGCCGGCCACTCGGAACAGACGCCATTCCCCAGGCACCCCTTTGAGCACGTGCGCGCCGCGATCCTCGAACTCAATCCCGGAGCCCGCGACGAGGTCCTTCACGGTGCTCGATACCAATACTTCGCTGGCGCCAGCCTGCGCGGCGACGCGGGCGCCGATGTGCACCGCGATGCCGCCCACTTTGTCGTCCAAGAGCTCCACTTCCCCGGTGTGCAGCCCGGCGCGGATAGCGATTCCCAATGGCCGAAGGGCATCGCCGATCGCGCAGGCACATCGGATGCCTCTTGCCGGCCCGTCGAACGTCGCGTG
>JBQTJP010000060.1:0-1674 GCA_052386995.1 Armatimonadota bacterium | reverse complement strand
TTCATATGAGCGCTCGGAACCGTATGTGCGGAAGGCCATTGCCAAGCTCGACCTTCGCTATGCGGTGGTCATGGACAACGATTTCAGAATCTGGCGGGCATACAACAACGTGTACTGGCCGACCATCAACCTCGTCGACAAGAAGGGCACTATCCGGTACAAGCACATCGGAGAAGGCGCGTACGAGGAAACCGAGCGCATGATCAGGCAGCTCCTCGCGGAATCTTGATCGTCCTGCTCTCGTTCACCCTCACGTAGCACCACCACGCGGTCGAACCGATCGAGGGACAGATGCGCGACTATCAGGACCTGCTGGATTACCGGCGCAGGGTCAACGAGATGTACGCACGTGCGCGCGAGAACCATATGGATCGTGCCGCGCGCTGCCTGGAGTTCCGGCGCGCCTGTGAGGAGCTCCTCCGCACGCATCCGCAGTCGGCGTTGTCGGATGAGCAAAAGCCGCGCTTTGCGGGGCTCCAGCACTACCCCTACGACCCGGCGTTTCGCTTCGTGCTGCCGCTCGAGTTGGAGAACAGCCCGCAGACGCTCGATGTCGAGCTTCGCGATGACGGCCCCCTGCGGCTGCGCCGTATCGGCAGGGTGCGCTTCCGCGTCGACGGCAAAGACGTCGCCCTCTCGCTCTTCTGGATTCACGCGTACGGGGGCGGCCTGTTCCTACCCTTCCGGGACCTGACGAGCACAGAGACGACCTACCCGGGCGGCCGGTATCTCCTCGACACGATCAAGGGCGCGGATCTGGGTCAGGAAGACTCGAAACTCGTCATTGACTTCAACTACGCCTACAGTCCATCGTGCGCATATCATCCACGCTGGGATTGCCCGCTGGCGCCGCCGGAAAATCACCTGCCCGTGGCGATTCGTGCGGGGGAGCAGCGGCTCCCTGCCTAAGACCCTATCGGAGTTCCTCGGTGAAGACGCGCTGGCGCACCGTGACGAATCGGGGGGACAGCGGCGGCAGATTCGTCGCGTCGTTGAAGCTCGTGTCATAGTACCACCGGCGGGGCGGCGGGCTGTACCCGTAAGAGGCCTGCATGTACCAGTACCCTTGCAACCAGTTCCCGAGGAGCTGATACGCGCGGCACGAGAACAGTGGGTCGTCCGTGGCGATCAGTCCGGCGTTGTAGGTAAAGCACGTGTGCTTCGGCGTATCGATGGCAACAAACGACCCTTCATACCAGAAACGCTCACTCCCCCACCTCTCGTGGAAGCGGGGGTAGTTCTCCAGGCCACCGCTGTAGAAATGGTACTGGCAATCGCGCCCCCCGGGATTGCCGGGACAGGTCGTGATGTCGTTACCGGCGAGGAACGCGCCATTGATAAAGGTCTGGCTCGCGGTGGGCATCGACCCCGGGCGGGCGGTCGTGCTGTTCTCGTCGAAGGGGCGGTAGACCGGCCCGCCCTCATTGACCCCATTGCTGATAGATGACCGGCAGGCGCCGGCTGCAGACGGATCGATCCAGTAGCATGAGAGCACATTGAGCGTATCACCGACTACTGAAGCAGGCTTCTTCCCGTTTGAGCCGCAGTCGGCGGGCACGGTGTCGCTGACGACGCCCGGCGCGCGACAGTTAAAGTTGCCCATCACGTAGACGGCCTGGTCCGTGGCGAAGGTGGTCCCGAGGTCGGGGCCGCCGTGGCGCAGCCGTTGGGCAT
>JBQTJP010000059.1:0-2010 GCA_052386995.1 Armatimonadota bacterium | reverse complement strand
GACAAGGGGAAGAGTTCCCGGCCGTCGTGGATGCTCTCGGCGTTCACCGCCACGGTGCTTGGGGCGAAGAGAAAAATCTCTTCACCCAGGCGCTGCATCTGCCCGTCGACGGCGTAGGTCACGCCGCACGTGAAGTCGACGATCCGCCTGGCGAGCTCGCGGTCAGTCTCCTTCAAGTTGACGATGACCGGCCGCCGCGCCTTGAGGTGATCGGCCGCACCGCGGGCCTCATCGAAGCTCCGAGGCTCGAGCACGACGATTTCCATCGGCCGGTGCGCGTGCAACGTGAACACCGGCGCGCGGCGCCGCCGCGGCTCCGCCTCATCCACCGCGGCCTCTTCGACCTCGGCCTCGGTGAAGCCCAGAAACGTCCACAAGCGTTGGATCGCGCTCACCTCACACCTCCCGCTCTCCCCTCCCTCCCTGGACCTGGCCTCTCCCGTGGCCACTCAGGTACGGTCGCCGAAGATCGCGCGCCCGATGCGCACCATCGTGGCGCCCTCTTCAATCGCGACTTCGAAATCATCCGACATGCCCATCGACAGTTCGCGAAAGCCCTCGCCCACACTACCGGACCGCAGGCGATCGCGCAAGACACGCAGCCCGCGGAAGCTTGGTCGCACGACCTCTGGATCGCGGGCCATCGGCGCGACCGTCATCAGGCCGATCGGGATCAGATGGTCGCACGCCCCCAGCTCCCGCACGAGACCCTCGACCGCCGCGGGAGCGGCCCCGTACTTCATGGTCTCGGCGCCGACATTGACCTCCACCAGCACCTCGACGGGCCTTCCGGCAGCACTCGCCGCGCGGTCAACAGCCTGGGCAATAGCCAGGCTGTCGATTGAATGAACGATGCTGAAGTGCTCGACGGCCGCTTTGGCCTTGTTGCGCTGCAGGTGGCCGATGAAGTGCCACCGCGGTCCCGGCCCGACCGCCGTGATCTTGGCTCGCGCTTCCTGGATCCGGTTCTCGCCGAAGTCGCGCAAGCCCAATGCGAGAACATCGCGGAGGCGCGCCGCGTCCACTTCTTTGGTCGCGCCGATCAGGAGTACCGAGCCCGGATCGCGCCCCACTCGCTCAGCGGCGTGGGTAATGCGCTCCCTGATCCGCCTGAGCCGTTCCTCCACCCCGGCCACGCCTGCCGGGTATTCTCCGGGAGGGTCGGTTTCCCTCCGAACTCCCGTTCGCGGACTCAAGACAATGCGACGAGCGCTGCCATCCGGCCGCTCCGGCCGTCGCGGCGGTGTGAGAAGAAGGCCGAAGGATGACACGAGGTGCACAGCGCCGCGGTCGCGATAGCGTCCGGCGAGATTCCCGCCTCCCGCAGCTGAATGCGGTTCGCCTCCCAGAGGTCGAGCATCCACTGACCGGGCCCGGCCGCGGCGAAGACCGTGTCGCGCCACGGCCATCGCGCGAACCTCTCGATCACCGGCGCATCGATCGCATAGCAGCAGGGGCCGATCGCCGGACCGATCGCCGCCTGGAGCTCTTCCGGCGGGCTTCCAAACGCGCCGGCCATCGCGCGCACCGCCGCCCCCGCCGCGCCGTCCGCCGTGCCGCGCCAGCCCGCGTGCACGACAGCCACCGCGCGCCGTACCGGATCGGCAAGGATGATCGGCACACAGTCCGCGCAGTGCACGGCGAGCAGCGCGCGCGGATCGCGTGTGGCCAGCCCGTCTGCCCCCTCGATCATCTGCCCGCGGTTCGAGGCGTCCACAATGGCGGTCACCGATCCATGCACTTGCGAGGCCTCCACGTGATCGTCGAGGGTCCTGGCCAGGGCAGCGGCGACGCAGGTGCGATTCGCGCCCACGCTCTCGGGCTCGTCGCCCACGCCGCGGCCGAGGTTCAGGGTGTCGAACGGCACGCCGCTCGCACCCCCGGTGCGCGTGGTGAACGCGTGCGCGATGCCCAGACGTTCGAGCGGCGTCGCCAGCAGTAGAAGCAGGCCGTCGCGATGTTCCCAGCGCCATTGTGGAGGCAGATCGGGGAGCGTGACTAGACGACCTT
>JBQTJP010000058.1:0-2189 GCA_052386995.1 Armatimonadota bacterium | reverse complement strand
GTCAGGGGTGATGAAACCGTAGCCCTTCTCAGCGCTAAACCACTTCACAGTCCCACTCGGCATGCCTTCCCCCACCTCTTTCATTGAGTGCCGTCCACCGCCGCCGCCTGACCGCACCTCCGCACTGTCCCGTGCGTATATGGGATTGGCAGGCCCCGGGGGAGATTCCTGCTGCTCAAGGGAACTATTCCCGATAGACGCCACTGCCAGGGGGGATGGGATCCTCATGCCGGAGGCCATGCGGGCGGTCCTTGTCGGCCTGCTCCTATTCATGCTGCTCATTCCACAGCCAGGGACCGCGGCCCCCGCGGTCCAGGCGCCGGGGCGCGCGACGCCGCGCCTGGTGCGCGCCGTCTTAGACAACGGTCTGACAGTCATCGCAGAGGAGCACCCCGCGTCCGATATCGTCGCGCTGTACACATGGGTGCGGGTCGGATCCAAGGATGAGGACGACGAGACCAACGGGGCCGCGCACTTCCTCGAGCATATGCTGTTCAAGGGGACAGCAAGGCGGAAGGCCGGCGAGATGGAGCGGGAGATCGAGGGCGTCGGCGGCGTATTGAACGCCGGCACCTCGCTGGACTGGACGTTCTACTATGCGATCGCGGCCGGCCGCCACTTCGATCAGATCCTGGACCTGCAGGCCGACGCGATCATGAACTCGACGATCGATGCCGCCGAGCTGGAGCGCGAGCGGCGTGTCGTCATCGAAGAGATCAACCGCCGGGATAACTTCCCCACGACCCGTGCCTTCGAGCTGCTGCGGACGGTCGCGTTCACCACGCATCCGTACCGTCGATCGGTGCTGGGACCGCGCGCGGGCATTGAGCGCATGTCCCGCGAGACCGTGGTGAACTTCTACCGGACGCACTACGTGCCCGGCAACGTTACCGTCGTGGTGGTCGGCAACGTCCGGGCGAACGAGGCGGTCGCCAGGGTATCGCGTGCCTACGCGGGCTTCCGCCGGGCGCCGGTGGCGAAACTTCCCCGGCCCGCCGAGCCGCCAATGGCCGGCATTCGCCGCACGGGGGCGGAGCAGGACGTCCGGGTCACCTACCTGGCCCTGGGATTTCAGGCCCCCCCGGTTCGCGACCGTGACGTGTACGCGACCGATGTGCTCCTCTATGTCCTCGGGCGCGGGTTGGGATCGCGCATGCGGCAGCAGATCGTCGAGCGCGCGCGGGTGGCCCAGAGTGTGAGCGTATCGTACTTTAACACCGAAGACCCCTACCTGTTCACGATCTCCGCCGTGAGCGAGCCCGCGCAGGTCGAGCGGGCCGAGGCCGCGATCCTTACCGAACTCGCGGCCGTGCGCGAGCAGGGGATCAGCGAGGACGAGCTCGTGCGGGCCAAGAACCTGCTCGAAGGCGAACACATCTACGAGACGCACACGACGCGCGGCCGGGCGTTCACCCTGGGCTTTGCCACGACGCTCGCCGATCTGGAGTTCAGCCAGACCTACCTTGACCGGGCCCGGCAGGTGACGCGGGACGACGTGCAGCGGGTGGCCCGCCGGATCTTTGATCCGCAGCGCTACGGAGCGGCCGTCATCCGGCCGGGAGGGCGATAGGATGAAGAGCCACAGTATCGTCGTCGCCCTCACAGTCGCCGCCCTGGCCACGGTGCTCCCCGCACCGCCGGCGACCTCAGCGCCGCGCGCCGGCGTCTCGAAGCACGTGCTGGACAGCGGGCTCACGGTTATCATCAAGGAAAATCCCTCCAGCGACCTGGTCGTCACCGAGGCCCTCCTGCGGGCAGGCCCGCGGTTCGAGGATGCCCGTCAGAGCGGCATCTCCTTCTTCATGCGCGCCATGCTCGTGCGCGGCACGCAGCGCCGGGGCGCGGCCGAGATCGCACAGGCCATCGAATCGGTCGGAGGACAGCTCGGGGGTGGGACCGGCACCGATTTCGTGTCCGTCTATACGATCACCCTCGGCCGGCACGTGGATGCCGGCATGGAGTTGATCGCCGATCTGCTTACCAACGCCCGGTTCGATCCCCAGGACATAGAGACGCAGCGCCGCGTGAGCCTGTCGCGGATCAGCCAGAACGCTGATCAACCCCTGCAGCGCGCGATCGAGCTCGCAAACGGTGCCCTGTATCCCTACCATCCGTACTCCGGGACGGCCTTTGGGGCCGCGGAGTCGGTCAGCGGGTTCACACGCGAGCAGCTGGTCGAGTTCTACCAG
>JBQTJP010000057.1:0-1915 GCA_052386995.1 Armatimonadota bacterium | reverse complement strand
CATCGTGTATCCTCTCGCTAGTGACTGCTACGGCTTCCCTCCTCCACCTCCTCCAGTCGCGTGCGCACGGCGGGCACGCTCTGAGGGTCGCGCTCATCGGCGCGGGAAAGTTCGGCGCGATGTTTCTGGCTCAGGCGCGGTGGATCCCGGGGCTTCACGTTCTTGGTATCTGCGACCTCTCGATCGCTCGCGCCCATGCCAGCCTTCGCGCCGCCGGATGGCCATCCGAGCAGTCGGCAGCACGCGACAGCGAGGAAGCCCTGCGCACGGGCGCCACCTGGGTGACCGACGATGCCAGCTGCCTCATTCGAGCGGACGGTGTAGAAGTCGTGATCGACGCGACCGGGGTTCCGTCGGCCGGCGTTCGGCATGCAATCACCGCATTCGAGTGCGGCCGCCACGTCGTCATGGTGAACGTGGAGGCCGATGCACTGGCAGGGCCGCTGCTGGCCCGGCGCGCCTCGCAGGCCGGCGTGGTCTACAGCCTGGCCTATGGGGATCAGCCCGCCCTGATCTGCGAACTCGTGGATTGGGCCCGCGCGTGTGGATTTCACGTTGTCTGCGCGGGGAAAGGCACGAAGTATCTGCCCGAGTACCACGTTTCAACGCCCGAGACCGTGTGGCGACACTACGGGTTCACCTCCGAGATGGTGGCCTCGGGCGACTACAACGCGCGCATGTTCAACTCGTTCCTCGACGGAACGAAGTCGGCGATCGAGATGACCGCGGTTGCCAACGCCACCGGTCTGATCCCTCAGCCGGAGGGACTGCGGTTTCCGGCCTGCGGGATCGACCGCCTGCCGCACGTCTGCAGACCGCACGGTGCCGGAGGCGCGTTGGGCCATGCGGGCACCGTCGAAGTGGTCTCCAGTCTTGAGCGGGATGGAACGCCGGTTCCACGAGACCTGCGATGGGGCGTGTACGTGACTATCGAGGCGCCGACCGAGTACGTCCGGCGCTGCTTTGCGGAATACGGGCTGCTCACCGACGACACTGGCCAATTTGCGGCAATGTACCGTCCATATCACCTGGTTGGACTCGAACTGGCCATCAGCGTCCTGCGCGTCGGGCTACGGGGTGAAGCCACAGGGACGCCGGTCGCCCACGTCGCGGATGTCGTGGCAACGGCCAAACGGGATCTGGCCGCCGGTGAGATGCTCGACGGAGAGGGTGGCTATTGCGTCTACGGAACGCTGATGCCGGCATCCGATGCCCGCCGCCTGGGCGGACTGCCCATCGGTCTGGCCCAGCAGGTCAGATTGAAGCGTCCCGTGCCGGCCGGGACACGTGTACGATGGTCGGATGTCGAAGTCGACGAGACGGACATGGCGGTGCGAGTCAGGAGGGAGATGGACCGGATTGAATGGCCATCTCCGCGGCATGCATAACAGCGCAATCGACGCTACCTGGACCTACCATGACGGAACGAAGCACTCGTACCGCAGCGTCCGCGCAGGCGCTCGCGGTCTGGACTGGCCGAATCAGCCTCTGCCCTTCAAGATCTACTCGACCCTGGAACCCATCTCTCTGCCGCCTGATTTTCCGCACCCGACGATGCCGGCGCTGGACGCCATCGCGGCCTTGGGGGTGGAGCCGCCGGGCCGAGTCATCCCTGACGTGCACACACTTGCCGGCATCCTGTACTTCTCCGCCGGCATCACCAAGCGGTTCATGCGTGGCGGGGGCGCACTGCACTTCCGCGCTGCGGCGTCCACGGGCGCGCTGTATCACATCGAGCTCTACGTTGTGTGTGGGGCTCTACAGGACCCGGCCGCGGGCGACCGGGGCCTGGCGGCCGGCGTCTATCACTTCGGAGTTCATGATTTCGCTCTCCGGCGGCTGCGCGCAGGTGACTACCGCCCAGCCCTCGTGTCGGCCAGTGCAGGCGAGCCGTCCATTGCAGCGGCTCCAGCAA
>JBQTJP010000056.1:0-1906 GCA_052386995.1 Armatimonadota bacterium | reverse complement strand
CGCGACGTTCTTTTCCTCCTTGCAGAAGCTCGGGATGCGGATCATCTCCTGGGCCAGCTGGAGGACACGCTCGGGCCGAAGGCTGGCGAGGACTGGATTGGTCACGCGGATCACTTCTCTCATCGCGAGACGGAGGCCTGTCGTACGTCGATCAGGCCCGCGGAGCTCGGAATGAAGCGGACTCCTCTGACATGGGCGCGCCAGGCCACGGCTTCGCGTCGCTCGGTCAGGAAGAGCCAGGGCGCCTCATCCATGACGATCTCCTGCACCCGACCGTAAATCTGCAGTCGGGCGTTGGGATTCACCGTCGCCGCGCCGCGATCCAGCAGTTCATCTATCTGCGGATTCTTGTAGAAGGCGAGATTGTTGCCCCGCGGCGGCCATGACTGAGAATGCAGCACCGGCCGCAGCCCAGTGTCCGGATCGCCGGTGCCCCATCCAGCCATCACCAGCTCGATCCGAGACTCGCCGGAACCCCGGCGCAGTTCGGCCAGGTACGCGGCGAACTCGATCTCCTGTACGCGGACGTCGACCCCTACGCCCCTCAGCGCCGACGCCACCACCTGTGCCATCTCCGCGCCTCCTGGGAACCGGCCCACCGGCACCCAGAGCGTCGCTGCCAGCCGCTGCCCATCTTTGACGCGGAGGCCCTCAGGGCCCGGACGCCATCCGGCCTCTTCGAGCAACTGTTTCGCCAGCCCCGGATCGTACTGGTAAACTTTCACGCTCTTGTGCGCGCTGTACGCGGATCCGATCGGCGAGTCTGCGACGCGGCCCACCCCGAAGAGTACCTTGTCGATGATGGTCCTCTTATCCACAAGATGATTGAGCGCGCGCCGGACCCTCACGTCGGCGAACTGCGGCTTCGTTGTGTTCATGGCGATGTACGTCCACGACGTGGCTGGCCGCACCGCCACTTCTATGCCGCGGAGGCCACTCAACCGGGCGATCTCGTGGATGGGGACCTGCGTGATCAGATCGGCTTCACCGGCTTCGAGAAGGTTCACGCGCGTGGCAGTGGTTGGCATGGTGCGGACGATCAGGCGATCAACTTGCGGCGGCGGTCCCCAATACTCTCTATTCGCTTCCAGGACCAGGTCGCCATCCGGGACCCAGCTCACGAACTTGAACGGCCCCGTGCCGGTGGGGACGAAGTCCCTGGGATCGCGTGCCCGCTGGACTGCCGTGGGGCTCATGATCACGCCGAGCCCGCTGTCGGCGATGTTGTTGAGCAACGCCGCCAGCGGCTGGTCGCCGGAGACCTCAACCGTGAAGTCGTCGACCTTCCGCGCGCCCTTCACCCCACTCCACGCGAACGTACCCGCGAACAGGCGCAGTTGCGGATCGATTGCGCGCTGGACATTGAACACCACCGCGTCGGCGTTGAACGGCGTGCCGTCGTGGAACCGGACGCCCTGGCGCAGCCTGAAGGTCCAGGTGCGTCCGTCCGCCGATGCCGACCACTGTGTGGCGAGGCCGGGTACGATGTTCAGGCGCTCGTCGTGTTCCACAAGCCGGTCGAAGATGTTGCGACCGACCGCCATGCCAGTTGCCAGCGCGAATGACGCGGAGGGGTCGAGGCGATCGATCGCCACATGCAGGGCCCAGGTGAGCGCGCCGGCGCGCCCGGCGGGGGCGGAGACTCCTTCGCGCCCAGGCCCGAGGAGCACGGCGAGCATCACGCAGAGGATCACCAGACGAAACATCAGTCATCCCTCCTCAACGGCGAATGGACTGCAGGCGGGGGTTCAGTGCGTCCGCGAAAGCGTCCCCAAACAAGTTGACGCCGAGCACGGTGAGCAGAATGGCCAGCCCCGGAACCAGAGCAATGTGGGGCGCCCGGCGCAAGAACTCCTGCCCCTGGCTCAACATGGTACCCCATTCCGGGAGCCCCGGGTCGCCGCCA
>JBQTJP010000055.1:0-4663 GCA_052386995.1 Armatimonadota bacterium | reverse complement strand
CCTGTGAAGACGGGCTCGCCTCCGAGGCGCTCGGAAGCACTCGAAATCAGCGGTGTAGGCAGAGTCACAAACGGTAGCCTCTAGGGTCTGTCCGAAAAGTAAAAGCTTGATCGGTGGGTGTCTAACGCTCTGCATTTGAGCTGCGAGGGCGTGCGGCGCAGCCGCGCGACCCTGGCAGCTAAAGATACTCCGTGCGGCTGCGCCGCGGCTTACGCCCTCGTCAGCTCCAAATGCGGGTTAGGTGGCGTGCGGTGACCCACCATGATGTCCTTGCACCTCGTAGCGAAGCTCCACCATGCCGTTCCTGTAACCTTTGACCTCCGTCAGATGGAGAGGGATGTCCCTGCCGAGGTTCTCGAAGAATGGGATCCCGTCACCAATCAAGACGGGCAGGATGGAATAGCGAACCTCGTCGGCGAGTCCACGACGAAGGCATTCGGAAGAGACCATGCCCCCTCCAACAAACCAGATGGTACGGAACGTGGGCCGTAGGCGCCCATTGACGAACTCCACGAGATCGCCTGAGTGGAACTCGACAGTATCCCGGTTCCGTGGTAGATCGCGACTGGTGAGAACGAGGGTGGGCTTGTCGCCGTACGACCACCCGAATCCCTGGGCCTCGAAACGAAGGGCGGTTTCATACGTCCTCGATCCCATGACGTAGCAGTCGATCGTCTTGAGAAACGCTTCAACGGATCCTGGCTCCATCGTCTCCCCGCCCGCGAATTCGTCCGAGCTTTCGAGCCAGTCTACGCGCCCGTCCTTGCGAGCGATGAAGCCGTCGAGACTCGCCGCCATGTGGATTGTTACGCGCGAATCGGGCATTGCGATCATTGGTCTCTAAGTCCAGTGCGGTGGCTGCCAGCACCGTTCAGAGCTGCATCCGATGCGTCCACCTAACGCCCCCGTTCAGGCGCGAGGGCGCGGGCACGATGTCAGCCGGCGGCCAGTAGCAAGGCGCCCTCGGCGCCTGCAACGGATTGTTGGGCGGCGCGGCGCGCGAGCTTGCCATGCTCGCACTCGCCGGCCGCGGCGCTACGGCTCCGCGCGCGGGCGCAACCGCCCCGTCCGCTGAGCCGCCCAGCGCGTCACCGCGGAATTGGGTACTCCGCCGTCTCCCAGCGCACTGCGTGTTCGGTGTGTTCTGGGCGCGCGAGCGGCGCCTGGCCGGGGCTCCAGTTGCACGGAATCAGCTCGCCGGTCTGCAGCGCTTCGAGCACCCGCAGCACCTCCTGCGTGTTCCGCCCCACACTCAGGTCGTTGACGCACGGCCAGCGTATCGTTCGGTCGGGGTCGAGGATGTAGGTCGCCCGGAGCGGGACCTTCTCCACCGGGTGCAGGATGCCGAGCGTCTCGGCGAGCTCCTTGCGGTAGTCGGCGAGCATCGGGAACCCGACGGTGTGCAAGGCCGGGTTCTCCTTGCGCCACGCCAGGTGCACGTAGTGGCTGTCTCCGCTTACCCCGAACAGCCGCGCGTTGAGGGCACGGATCGCGAATAGGGCGCGGTCGAACTCGACGAGCTCCGTCGGGCAGACGAATGTGAAGTCGAGCGGCCAGAAGAAGACGACAGACCACTTCCCGTCGAGGTTCGTGGAGTCCACCATCCGGAACTCCGACCCGAGCTCCGCCGACACGCAGGCGTGCATCGAGAAGTCGGGGAATCTCTCTCCAACTCCGAGCAGTTGCGGCATGCTACCCTCCCATCGTTGCAGACTATTACCGTGCTGTGGGAGCCGCGCACCGGCGCGGGGGCGCTCGCCCCCGAGGTGGGGCAGGCCGACGCCGTGCACGGCTGCGGTGGCGGGATCGCTGCAGATGAGCGCGCGCCGAGAGGGCAACTAGAGACCGCCCGCTGCTCAGGACCCGGGCGCGCGAAGCGGCAGGGTGCGATGCTGACCCGGATCCCGCGGTCGCACCTCTCGCGCATGCGCACGCGAGTCCCTTCGGTGACTGGCAACCGGGAGCCGCCCGGGCGTCCTTTTGAGCGACCCCGCTCGGCTGGTGGTCCGGCGGGGCGAATCGCAATGTGGGCCCGTTGGACGGAGCCCGCAAGGGCACGCCGCGCACTCTGACCCAACCCGGTCGGGCTCGGCCGGGCGGATGCCTGCGCACTCTCCGCCGCCGCCGTCACGGTGCGGGTCACCGGCCGCAGACGGGGGCGCCCGGCGACGGTACGATCGACCAGCCGTGGCTTCGTGCTGATCGAGCTGCTGGTCGTCGTCGTCATCATCGATATTCTGGCCGCGATCGCGATTTCGAAGGTCAGCGTCACCAAAGGAGAAGGCGATCATCGCCCGAGTGAAGGGCGATCTATGCACCTGGTCTCCTCCCAGGAAGACTGTTGGCCGGGTGGAGGTCCGGCTGGACCTTGCCGGCCAGCCTCGCCGGGGTAGCAGCTTGCCGTCCGCCCAACGCCTGCGCTTGAGCCGCGAGGGCGTTGCGCGGCTGCCCCGCGCAAGCCTCGCGGGTCCAAATATATCGCGCGGCGGCTGCCGCCGGTAAGCGCCCTCGTCGGCTCCAAGCGCGGGTTATGCGGAGAATTGAGGAGGAGCACTCCACGGTCCGCCTTGCCACTAGTTTCGAGCACCGCCTGAACTGAGCATTCCTGCAGCAGTATCCAGACGGTCGTACCGGACTCCACTTTAGAGGGTAACCACCTCTTCCTCCGCGATGAGTACGACCGGTGGTCCGCCGTTGGAGATCTTCTGCGCATGCGCCAGAGCATCCTGGCCCTTACCCGCCGCACACCGCTGCAAGGATTCCGCAGACGGGAAATGAATCTCTGCGATGCGATGAAACGCGGGCGTGCCCGCTGGCGCGCTGATGGCCTTGCTCAACACCGCCTTGGTCGCCCCGTACTGCTTGAAGATCGAAGCGGCCATTGGAATGTGTTCCTCGGCGTAGGCACGCTCGAACTCATCCATTCTGGTCGGCTGCGGGTATAGCACCATTATCTTCGCGGCGGCCATTGATCCCTCCTGGGAATAGGGGTTTCAACGTGGGGGGAGAACGTACGGCCACGGGCGGGAACCGTCAATCGCGTCGGCGATGACTTTGGTCGCTGAGCAGGCGCTGACCCGTAGCAGGAAGCTAGGCGGCTACGCTATGAGGATGGCGAAGCAAATCAGGTCACCTTCCGCATAACGGCCTGCGGTTCAGCGGCGGCGACCCGCGCGCGAGAACCGCGGCGTCGGCAATATGGTGACGCGGGTCGCCGTCCGCTGCAACCGCGGGTTAGGCTGCACGCATAGCTCCTCTCCGCCGCGCTGACAGATAGAGAAGTAGCAAGTTGAGGCCGGCTGGAGCCGCTAGTGCGATCGCTGGACCCTGAGATGCGAGGACTAACACCAGCCACACATTCAGCCAAGTAGCCTTCTTGGCCGAGCCGGAGCGCTCTCGGATGAGGCCTCTGGCCTGAAATGTTAACCACCATGCCGGACCGGCGAGAGCGAATCCAAATGGGATCGCGAACCACAGGGAGATCTCCGGCGGAAGGATCCCAAGCACAGCCTTCGTGGTGACCCCAAACAGATGACCGATCCCCGCAACGCCGATGAGGACTCCGAAGAACAAGTTGGATGTGCCAGTCGCCACCGTCATCCTCGGAACTTGGCGCCGGAGCTCTACAGTGATCAGCACGACTGCTGCCAACAGACCGGCGCCCAATGCGACAAGAAACCAGGTCTGTTCCTTCAATAAGATATCAATCATGTGGCTCTGACGGCCTTGTAGGGACCCAACTTCGCCACGGTTTGCTTGTTCCTCTCGGAACGGGGCTCGCTCGCTCCTCGAGGTCATCTTGCAGCCTAACGACCTGCGCTTCTGCTGCCAGGCCCTGCCGAGGCCGGCGCGAAGCCAAGATCAAAACATATCTCGCGCCGGCCGAGGCGCTAGGGCCTGGTCAGCAGCAAGCGCGGGTTAGGCGGCTGCGTTGCCGCTATGGGTGCTGCCGCCGTAGAATCTCGTGCTGCAGAACAGGATTGCCAGGCCCCTCAATCCCTGACGCAACGTACGGAGATGGCCATCTGCTTCTCGCCTTCAGTCTGGCGGTAAAGAGCTTGGCTGCCTTTGGCAAAATTATAGAACGGCGCACTGGCCGCAGCAGCATCCGATGCCGTCCAGTAAAACCCGTGGGCCTCCAACCGTCCGTACTGTCCCCCAACCGAGCGATTACCACCCAGCACTGCATTGAAAGACGATAGGCCTCCGATCAGTAACGCCGCATACGCTGCTCTGCCCTTGTCAGCTGATTCGTCACCGACTCCGCCATAGTGCGCCGCCAGCTGCCGCCATTCGCCGTCTGTCGGCAATCGCCATCCATCTCCGAGGGATTGACATCCGCGCCGCGCCGAATCCCAGGTGTACAAACGACCGTACCGACGGCAATTCAATTCTGCATTGTCGTAGCAATAGGATTCGTCAGTTGCCACATCCAGGTTGGCAGTCAACCATTGCTTGCCGTCCGACATCCTCTTCGAAGCGTGGACCGTGCTAGGCACTCCTTTGTCGTTCGTTGAAGGCTGCTTGACGCAGGAGGACAGAACCAGTCCACACGCAGTACTCAGCGCGAATGGGATGACAGGAGATCGAATCGAAGTCATTGTGTCTCCCAGGCGTTGCGCAGCCGAACGTGAACGATCACTTGATCATGTCCGCCTAACGC
>JBQTJP010000054.1:0-10816 GCA_052386995.1 Armatimonadota bacterium | reverse complement strand
TTCGTCGCAGGGGGAGAGCTGGGCTATGCGCTGGGGCCGCTTTACGCCGCACTGGTCGTTGGAACACTCGGACTGTCCGGCACGGTGGTGGCGGGGCTGCCCGGCCTGGCGGCCTGCATCGTCGTGTGGTGGCTCGCGCGTTCCTGGCGCACGGCGCACCCGACGGTGCCGGCCGGCTTACGCAGCGATCTCCGGCAGCACGGCAGGCTGCTGGGACTCATGTGGTTGCTCGTCGTCGCGCGGAGCGTGATACAGATGTCGTTCATTCTGTTCCTGCCACTCCTGCTCCGCCAGCGCGGACAGTCCCTCATCCTCGGCGCGACAGCCGTGTTCTTGTTTGGCGGCGTCGGGGCGATCGGGGGTCTGCTGGGCGGCACTGTGTCGGATCGGATCGGGCGCCGCGCCGTGATGGCCGTCTCGGCGCTGCTGAGCGCGCCGCTGCTGTTGATCTTTACGCGGACCTCGAGCGGGTGGGGACTGCTGCCGCTCGCGCTGGGCGGGATTGCCTTCTATCTGTCGGCTCCAGTCACCGTCGCGATGGCCCAGGAGGTACTTCCCCGCCGCGCGAGCCTGGCCAGTAGCATGGTGACCGGGATGGCGTGGGGAGCAGCGGGCCTGCTGCTGACGCTCATTGGAGCCATCGCAGACCGCATCGGCCTGGCGAACACGCTGTCCGTGATCCAGGCGCTGGCACTCGTGAGCCTCGCGTGTATCGCGATGCTCCCGCGACAGATGGACTCGCGTACCTTCTCGCGCGGGGCCGGATAACGCCGGTGCCTTACGGACCGCTGACCGGCGTCACCACACAGGTCGTCGTTCGTGTGACCCCAGAGGTTTCCTGAAAGCGCGACACGATCAAACGGCCGAGCGTGTCCATGCTTTCGGTCTCGACATACGCGATGATATCTGTTGGACCGGTGACGGCGTGGGCCATTTTCACGCCTGGCGTCCTCTGAATCTGCCCCAGCGCCTCGGCCAGCTTGCCCGGCAGAATGCGAATCAATACGTATGCCTTGACCATCGACGGCCCTCCCGGACGGGCACGACCTGACGGCATCTGGAGATCACGGCAGCATCATCGACAGGGCGGTTTTCAGCAGATCCCGGGCGAGAGCGAGCAGGAGCACTGCGACGAGCGGCGAGAGGTCGAGCCCGCCGATTGGCGGCATCAGCCTGCGGATGGGATCGAGGATCGGAGATGTGATCTGGCTGACAGCCGTCACCAACGCGGGGAACCGGGTGCCGAGGTCCGGAATCCACGACAGGACGGCGCGGATGATGATCAGGAAGAAGAGCGCCTTGTAGACGAGATCAACGAGAGCGGCCGGCTCCAGCATCTCTCTCCCTCACTTTGGAACCGTACCGGCGCGTGAAGTGGAGCGGATCACGGACCGCAGCGGGCGGCGCCAAACGCCCAGCAAAGGCTCGGCGGCCCCGGATTTCACTCCGGGGCCGGCCGCGTGGCTTCCGTCTTACACAATGGTGACGTTCGCCGCCTGTGGTCCCTTACGCCCCTCAACGATCTCGAACTGAACCTGCTGACCTTCCTGCAGGCTGCGGAATCCATCCGCCTGGATCGCGGAGTAGTGCACAAAGACGTCCTTGCCGCCTTCCACGGAGATAAAGCCGTAACCCTTCTCCGCGCTGAACCACTTGACTGTGCCTGTTGCCATCTTACCTACACTTCCCTTCTTCGTACTGGTGCACAGATAGCGCCGTTCGCACGCCGTACCTGTCGCGACGAAGATAACATGGGCTAAACGAATTCACAAGCCCCCGGCAGCACCATGTCAAACATCTTGCGGCAGCCGCGCTCATGTACATCCAAGGATCACGGACGGGCGCGGAGAACTCACAGCGGAGAACTCACAGAGGTGATATCTTTGTGGAGTCGGACATGACCTCAGGCCGTCACTTCCTTCAAATTCCTGGTCCCACCAATGTGCCCGACCGTGTCCTGCGGGCCATGGACCGTCCGGTGCCCGATCATCGCGGTCCGGACCTCCCTGACGTTCTCGGTGAAGTTCGCGACGGGCTTCGGGAAGTTTTCCAGACGGCGCATGGAGAGATCGTTCTCTATCCGGGGTCGGGCACGGCCGGCTGGGAGGCGTCGATCGTCAATACCTTGAGCCCAGGCGACCGGGTTCTGGCATTCAACATCGGACAGTTCAGCCATCTGTATGCCGAATGCGCCCGGCGCTTCGGGATCGCGGTCGATGAGGTCGACCTGCCCTGGTCGCGCGGCGTTCCCGCGGAACTCGTGCGCGAGCGTTTGGCCGCCGACACGCATCACGCATACGCGGCGCTGCTGGTCGTGCACAACGAGACCTCCACAGGCGTCACGTCCAACATCAAAGCCATTCGGGAGGCAATCGACAAAGTGGGGCATCCCGCGCTCCTGCTGGTGGATGCGGTGTCGGCGCTGGGCAGCATCGATTTTCGCTTTGACGAATGGGGCGTCGACGTCGCGGTCACCGGCTCGCAAAAGGGCCTGATGCTTCCACCCGGCATGGCCATCGTCTGTGTCGGACCGCGAGCGCTCGCCGCGAGCGCCCGTGCGACGAGCCCGCGCTACTTCCTGGATTGGAAGCCCGTGCTCGACGAACACCGTCGTGGCTATACACCGTACACGCCGGCCACACTGCTGCTCTACGGGCTGCGCGAAGCGTTGCGCATGTTGGACGAGGAGGGCCTGCCCAACGTGTTTGCCCGTCACCAGCGGCTCGCCGAGAGCGTGCGGCGCGCGGTGCGCGCGTGGGGACTGTCCATCGTCTGCGAAGATCCGGCCGAGTACTCGCACAGCCTGACCGCGGTCTATCCCCCCGAGGGGATCGATGCCGACGCGGTCGTGCGCTCCGCTGTCCAGCGCCTCAACCTGTCTCTCGGCGTGGGCCTGGGGCGCCTGAAGGGCCGGGCGTTTCGCATCGGCCATCTCGGATCGCTCAACGAGCTCGAGGTCATCGCCACCGTCGCCGGCGTGGAGATGGCCCTGGGCATGAACGGTGTGCGTCTTCGGCTGGGCGGCGGCGTGGCGGCCTGCCAGGAATTCCTCATGAGCCAGCACATGGCGCCGCAGGATCGCGCCGCGCGCTGACTTCTCGTTCATGGACGCCGAACGCCTGGCCCGGGCCCTCGCGTCTTCGATCAAGGGCGAGGTCCGCTTCGACCGGTACTCCCGCGTGTTGTACAGCACCGACGCCAGCATCTACCAGATCATGCCGGTCGGCGTTGTTGTGCCCCGCGACGCGGAGGACATCGCCGCGACACTTCGGCTGTGCGCCGAGGAGCGCGTCCCGGTCCTCCCCCGCGGCGCGGGGACGAGTCTGGCCGGGCAGTCCGTTGGTCAGGCCGTTGTCCTGGACTGCTCCAAGTACATGCATCGCATTCTGGAAATCGATCCTGCCGCGGGTCGCTCAGTCGTTCAACCGGGCGTGGTGCAGGATGTCCTGAACGGCGCGCTGGCCCCGCACCGGATGCGTCTGGGTCCCGACACCGCGACCAGCAACAGGGCCACGCTTGGCGGCATGATCGGCAACAACTCCGCGGGCGCGCGATCAATCGTCTACGGCAAGATGGTGGACCACGTGCTATCCATCCGCGTCCTCCTGTACGACGGGACAGAGATCGTCCTGGGCGCGCTCGACGACGCTGCGCTGGCCGCGAAGCGACGGGAGCGGTCGCGCGAAGGCGACCTCTACCGCGCGGTTCTCGAGATCGTCGAGCGGGACCGTGATGAGATCGAGCGCCGCTACCCGCGCGTGCTGCGGCGCGTGGCAGGCTACAACCTGCCGGAGATGCTCCTGCGCCCCTTCAACCTGGCGCGCCTGATCGTCGGGTCTGAGGGAACCCTGGGCGTCGTGACGGAGGCGACCGTGCGCGTGGTGCCGCGCCCCCAACACGCGGCGGTCGCGGTCGTGCACTTCCGCGATCTGCTCGAAGCCCTGGAAGCCACGCAGGTCATCCTTCCGCACGGTCCCGCGGCGGTCGAGCTCATCGATAGGATGGTCCTCGACATGACGCGGGCGCAGATGGACTACGCGCGCCGCATGACGTTTCTCGAGGGCGACCCCGAGGCGCTGCTGATCGTCGAATTTGCCGGCGATGCCGCCGACGATGTCTTGACACGTCTGGCCGCCATGGAGCGCTCCCTCGCGCACGCGAAGATGGGCTACGCGGTCGTCCGCGCCCTCGACCTGCCGTCGCAGGACAACATCTGGCAGGTGCGCAAGGCGGGACAGGGGCTGCTGCAGGGTGTGAAGGGGGACAGCAAGCCGATCACGTTCGTCGAGGACACCGCCGTGCCGCCGGAGCGCCTGGCGCCATACATCGCGCGTTTCCGGGAGATCCTCGCGCGTCACGGCGTCCGCGCGGCCATCTACGCCCACGCCAGCGTGGGATGTTTGCACGTGCGTCCCTTGATCAACCTGAAAGATGCCCGCGAGATCGAGACGATGCGCGCCATTGCCGAAGCCGTGGGCGAGCTCGTCATCGAGTTCGGCGGGGTGATGAGCGGCGAGCACGGCGATGGGCTGGTCCGGGGATGGTTTCTCGAGCGCTACTTCGGTCCCGCGATCTATCAAGACTTCCGCGCGATCAAAGCGGCGTTCGATCCGCACGGCCTGATGAACCCGGGCAAGATCGTGAACGCGCCTTCTATGACCGACAGTTTGCGCTACGGGCCGAGCTATCAGACGGTGCCGCTGCGCACGCACTTTGACTGGAGCCGGGACGGCGGGATGGCCGCCGGGGTCGAGCTCTGCAGCGGCATCGGCGCATGTCGCAAGACCACCGACGGCACCATGTGTCCCTCCTACATGGTGACGAGGGAAGAGGAGCACTCGACCCGTGGACGCGCGAACCTCCTGCGGGCCGCGCTGTCAGGCGTCCTGCCGGCTGCCGATCTCACCGGGCGCCGCCTGTATGAGGCGCTCGACCTGTGCCTGGAGTGCAAAGGCTGCAAAGCGGAATGCCCCGCGAACGTGGACATGGCGAAACTGAAGTATGAGTTCCTCGCGCGCTACTATGACACGAATGGGTATCCGCTGCGCGCCCGCCTCTTCGGCCACATCCACCGGCTCAGCCGGCTGGGGTGCGCGCTGGCCCCGATCTCGACATGGGTGGCGCATTCGGCCCCGGCGCGCTGGATGCTGGACCGGGTCGTGGGCATCGATCGCCGCCGGCGGCTGCCGCCGTTTGCGCGGCAGACGTTTGACGCCTGGTGGAGCCGCCGCGCGCACTCCACGAACGGAGCCCACGGTCCGCGTGTGGTGCTCTTTGCCGACACGTTCCTGCGCTTCAACTACCCGGAAATCGGTCGCGCCGCGGTGCGGCTCCTCGAAGCCCTGGGGTTCGAGGTGGTCGTGCCGCGCGTCGTCTGTTGCGGCCGGCCCATGATCAGCAAGGGCCTGCTCGACGCGGCGAAGGCGAGCGCGCGGGAGAACCTCAACCTCCTGCTGCCGTACGCGCGGGAGGGCATTCCGATCGTGGGATGCGAGCCGTCGTGCATCCTGACATTTCGGGATGAGGTCCCCGACCTCGTCCCCGGCGCCGACGCCCGCGCGGTCGCCGACCAGGTCTTCTTGATCGACGAGTTTCTCCACGCACGGGGGAAGATCACCTGGCCGCCGGCCCGCGATCGAAAGGTGCTCCTGCACGGCCACTGCCATCAAAAGGCCATGGTCGGCACACGCTCCGCCGCCGCCGTTCTGACATCGGCGGGATACGAGGTGGAAGTGATCGATTCGGGCTGCTGCGGTATGGCCGGCTCGTTTGGGTTTGAACGTGAGCACTACGAGATCTCTATGGCCATTGGCGAGCGGCGGCTCCTGCCGGCGGTGCGGCGCCTGGGCGCCGAAGACCACGTCGTCGCCATGGGCGTGTCCTGCCGGCAGCAGATCAGCCAGGGAACCGGGCGTCGGGCGAAACATCTGGTGGAGCTGCTCGCGGAGGCGATACCGCCGCGCTCGGCGAGCACGCACGCGGTTGACGTCGACCACACGGTGTCAGAGAGGAGATCGCCATGATTAGGGGCATGCATGCGTTGTTCTACTCGCCGAAGGCGGAAGAGATGCGGACATTCATCCGCGACAAGCTGGGCCTTCCCTATACCGACGCGGGTGGGGGCTGGCTCATCTTTGACGTGCCCGAAGCCGATATGGGCTGCCACCCATCGGACAGGACCTTCCACGAGATTTCCTTTTATTGCGATGATCTTGCCGCCACCGTCGAGCAGTTGAAGCAGCGGGGTGTCGAGTTTACCTCTGAGATTGCCGACAAAGGCTGGGGGCTCACGACGACGTTCCGGATGCCCGGCGACGTCAAGGTCCTGTTGTACCAGCCGAAGTACCCAAAGCCCGCGCGCCTGCGTGCCTGAACTACCGGACATCACGGTGTACGTCGAGAGCTTGGCGGCGCGGATCCTGGACTCGCCGCTCCAGCGCCTGCGCTTGGCCAGCCCGTTCTTTCTGCGATCGGTCGACCCGCCCGTCCGTGAGATCGAGGGCAAGCGGGTCTTGGGGCTCCGACGCATCGGCAAGCACATCGTGCTCGGGCTCGAGGACGACCTGTTCGTGGTCATCCACCTGATGATCGCGGGCCGGCTCCACTGGAAGGAGCGCGGAGCAAGGATTCCGGCCCGCGTCGGCCTTGCCGCGTTCGACTTTCCAACCGGCACACTGATCGTCACCGAGGCGAGCACGAGGAAACGCGCCTCGCTGCAGCTCGTCCGGGGCGAGGCCGCGCTCGCGGCGCTCGACCGCGGCGGGCTGGAGGTCCTCGAGGCCGATCTGGCGGCGTTCCGGGACGCGCTCACACGGGAGCGCCACACCGTGAAGCGCGCCCTCACCGATCCAACACTCTTCAGCGGCATCGGCAACGCGTATTCAGATGAAATCCTGTTCCACGCGCGCCTCTCCCCGGCGGCCGTCACGACCAGACTCGACGACGCCGAGACCATGCGGCTCTACGAGGCCACCCGCGAGACGCTCGCTGACTGGATCGAGCGGCTCCGCCTGGAAGCGGGTGCCGGCTTTCCGGAGAAGGTCACGGCGTTCAGAAAGGGGATGGCGGTCCACGGCCGCTACCGGCACCCCTGCCAGGTGTGCGGCGCGCCCATCCAGCGCATCGCCTACGCCGACAACGAAACGAACTATTGCGCCCGCTGCCAGACCGGCGGCAAATTGCTCTCCGACCGATCCCTGTCGGTGCTTCTGAGAGGCGACTGGCCCAAGACCCTCGACGAGCTGGAGGCGCGCCTGCCCCAGCGCCCACGGGGCCGTCGGTCTCCCTCACGGCGCTGAGCGTCGGGCCTGGCTATGGTCCCTGCAGGAGCCGGGGAAGGAAGAGCGGGATGATTGGGATGTAGGTCACAATCGCCAGCACGATGAGTAAGACGATGATGAACGGGATCGCTTCGTAGAAGACCTTCCCCACCGGCTGCTTCGCTACCGCACACGCCGTCAGCAGCACGGACGCCACCGGCGGAGTCTGCTGCCCGATCGCCAGGTTGAGTGTCACGATGATCCCAAAGTGCACCGGGTCGACGCCGACCTGCCGGATCAGCGGCATAACGATCGGGACGATGAGCAGGATGGCTGCGGCGCTGTGCAGGAACATGCCCGCGATCAGCAGGAAGACGTTGAGGAAGAGCAGGACCATCGCGCGGTCGGTCGTGAGCCCCAGCACCGCCTCCGCGAAGCGCTGCGGCACCTGCTCGTTGGTCAGGTACCAGCCGAGCACCGCCGAGGCCGCGACGATCATCATCACCGTCGCCGTCTGCACCACGCCGTCCAACATCGCGCCGCGCAGCGTCCGGAGGTTCATCTCGCGATAGATGAACGTCCCGATGATGAAGGCCGCCAGCACGGCGAGCCCGGCGGCCTCGGTCGCGGTCACGATCCCGCCGAACATTCCCCCCAGGATAATGACCGGCAGCGCCAGCGTCCAGCCGGCATCCCGGAAGGTCGCGACCAGGCGCGGGACCGAGAACGCCTCCTCGACCGGAAAGTTGTACTTCTTTGCCTTGTAATAGACCACGGCCATCATCAAGAGGCCGCCGATGAGCCCGGGGGCGAATCCGGTCAGGAACAGTCGCGTCACCGAGGTGCCGGCGATGACCGCGTACAGGATCATGGGGATGCTGGGGGGGATGATGATCGCGAGCGACGCCGTCACCGACGTGAGCGCCGCCGTGAACTGCGGCGTGTAGCCCTTCTTCACCATCGCCGGGATGATGATGCTCCCCAGCGCGGCGACGTCGGCCACCGCCGAGCCGGAGATCTCGGCGAAGAACATCGAGTCGACGACGTTGACCATGGCCAGGCCGCCGCGGATGTGTCCGACGAGCGCCGAGGCCATGTTGATGATGCGCAGCGAGATCCCCGAGGAGTTCATCAAGCCGCCGGCCAGGATGAAGAGGGGGATGGCCAGCAGCGGAAACTTCGCGGCGCCCGAGAAGAGATGCAGCGGAATCACCGCGGGAGTGGTGCCCCCGCCGAGTATCAGCGCCGCCAGCACGGCGGCGATCAGCGCGAAGGCGATCGGCACCCGCATCGCCGACAGAAACACGATGATGCCGATGACGGCGCCGCTCATGCCCGCTCCGCGCGCATCAGACCTGCCAGCCGCCGCAGCCCGATCACGAACATCAGCCCGCCGCCGATAGGGATCGCGCTGTAGATCCAGGACAGCCTCACCGATCGGATCGAGATCGCGGTATCAAACGACGCCGCCTGGACCAGGGACCAGCCGTAGTAAAAGAGCGCGGCCTGGACGATGAGGATGACCGCCTCGGCGAAAATGCCGACCCACCGCTGCGCGCGTGCCGGCAGGTACTCGACGACCGTCTCGAAGCCGATGTGGGCATCGCGGTGCGAGGCCAGCACCGCGCCGTAGAATGTCAGCCAGACGAGGAGGAACTCTGCGAACTCGTCGTACCATGGGAGCGCGCGTTCGATGGCATATCGGTAGAACACGCCCAACAGCACAATCACGGCCATCCCGACCAGCAGAATCGTGCAGTAGATTTCGAGGATGGAGACCAGCAGGTCGGTCGCGCGCGCAAGGCCGCCACGGGGCGCGATGCCCGCGCCCCGGACGTCAGCGCGATCGGCGGCCATCGATCAGCGCAGGGTCTGGATCAGCCTGATGAGCTGCGCGCCGTTGGGGACGGTCCTGGCAAACTCGTCGTAGATCTTTTCCGAGGCGGAGATGAAGGCCCGCTTGTCGACCTCGTTGACCTGAAAGCGCGGGTTGGCTTTTCGCATCTCGTCGACGAGGCTGTTGTCCAGGCGCTCGCCGTTGGCGCGCGCATAGTCGCCGACTTCCTCGGCGATCCGACGCAGCGCGAGGCGCGTGTCTGCGGGAACCGTCTGCCACCACCGTTCCCCGGCCGCGGGATACGCCGGAGTGTAGACGTGGCCCGTGAGCGACAGGAACCGCTGCACCTCATGGAACTTCGCGCCCCAGATCTGCGCGAGCGGATTCTCCTGCGCATCCATCACGCCGGTCTGGAGCGCGGAGAAGACCTCGGCGAACGCCATCGGCGTTGGGGTCGCCCCGTACGCCTCGAACATCTTCTGCCGCCACACTCCGCGCGGAATGCGCAGCTTGATCCCCCTGAGGTCCTCCGGCCTGTTAATCGCGCGACGGTTGTTGGTGACGTGCCGGAACCCGTTCTCCCAGTAGGCCAGCAGGCGCAGTCCCTGCAGCGGCATCGGGTCGAACAGGAGCCGCTTCAGCTCGGCGTTCTCCGAGACGGCCTTCATGTGCCGGTGGCTCGTGATGATGTACGGCATCTCGAAGACGCCGTACGCGTCCGTTACCGAGCTCATGATCGTCGACGGCAGGAACATCTCGAGGGCGCCGACCCGGACGCCGCGGATCATGTCCTCGTCGGTCCCCAGCTGGCTCGAGTGGAAGACCCGCATCTCGACCCGGGCCGCCAGTTCGCTGTTGACCCGCCGTGCGTACTCGCGGGCGGTGAGGTCGAATAGCGAGTCGGGGAACCCCACGTGCCCGAACCGGATGATCATACGCTGCTGAGCGCCCGCCTGAGGAATGGTTGCCAGGATCAGCACGCCGCAGAGAACCGCCACCGCAAGGCAGAGCGCGAGAAACCTGGACTTGAGCATACCCTACCCCCTTCGTCGCCTGGAGCACCCGTTCGTCAAACCGCAGTGGCAGCATTCAGCAATGGCGCGCGGTAATCCTGTTCCTGAGCAACTCAGCAGAGGGTACCATTCTGGTAGGAGTCTGACCGCTCTGTGAGCGGATGTGCCGGCCGGATCATAAGGGGGTGGCCCGAAGTGATCCCGCTCGGGCTGCCAGTACTGCTCGCTGCGTTGCCGGTCGTGCTGATGCGCAGCAGGTTGCGTCCGGCGATGGAAGTGGTCGCCGCGACGCTCCTCGTCGCCTTCGTGATGGTAGGAGCGATTTCCGTCGGGCTACTTTCCCTGCCAGACCGGCGAGCGCTTGTCCAGAAACGCCCGCACGCCTTCGCGGAAGTCTTCGCTCATATACGCCCGGATGATCAGATCGTCGCCATCGACGGCCCGGCGGCGCTCCTGGATGCGACGGATGGCTTCCTTGGTAATCTGCAATGTCAGGGGAGCGTGCCGCGCCACGATGTCGGCCTGCTCGCGCACGTGGCGCTCGAGGTCCTCGGGCGCAGCTACCCCGCTCACGAGGCCCAGGGCAAGCGCGTCCTGCGCCGAGAGCAGCCGCGCCGTGAAGAGCAGGTCCTTGGCGCGCAGCGGGCCCACGGCGTCTACGACGCGGGCGTAGTTTGTCATAGAGAGGCAGTTGCCCAGCGTGCGGG
>JBQTJP010000053.1:0-49180 GCA_052386995.1 Armatimonadota bacterium | reverse complement strand
TCCGCCATTGACGTGGATCGTCTCACCGATGATGAAGCTCGCCGCATCCGTGGCCATGAATGCCACCACTTCACCGATCTCCTCGGGCCGTCCGATCCGCCCAAGTGGGATGCCCTGCCTCAGCCGTTCGAGGTGCTCCGGACTCGTCAGCGGCCCTCGCTGGAATCCTGTGTCGATGGTGCCTGGTGAGATCGCCAGCACGCGCACACCCTGAGGCGCCAGGGCGTGCGCGAGCGCACGCGTGAGCGTCGAGAGGGCCCCTTTAGCCGACGAATAGGCATAGACGGTGTCTGTACCGCCGAGGGTGGCCGCGGTGGACAGGATGTTAATGACGACGCCTTTCCCTCGGCTGACCATTGCGGGGGTGACGTGCTGGCAGAGATAGAGGGGCGCGCGGAAGTTCAGGTTGAAGACCAGGTCGAGAAATGGCGCGTCCAGCTTCGTCCAGTGCACGCGGCGGATCGGGGTCCCGGCGTTGTTGACAAGGATGTCGATCGGCGCGAGCGTGCTCGCCTCCGCCGCGACCCTCCGAGCGTCATCGGCCAGGGTCAGATCGGCTGGGATGGCACGGCTCCGCCGTCCCATCTCGATAACTTCATTGACGACCGCCTGAGCGGCCGCGGCGTTGCGGTGGTAGTGTAGGACGATGTCCGCGCCGCGCCGTGCAAGGGCGCGAACGATCGCCACCCCGATGTCGCTCGTCCCACCTGTGACGAGCGCGGTCCGTCCGATCAGCTCCATCGCCTACTCGTGTACCGGCATGTCGAGTTCCTTCATGACCTCGCGCTCAGCCCGCGCGAAAGGCGTGTCCTTGAACGCCTGCTCCATCGCGGCAAACCGCTTGTAGCCGGAGGCCTGTTCGGCGCCCCACTCGTCGGCGAAGCGGGGGGACTGGATGTACGTGAGAACCTCCTGCATCGTCTTTCTCATCTCGGGCGAGGAGAAGCGAGGCAGGCGGCTCTTGGTGCCGTAGCGGCTGGTCGGCGAATGCAGGCCCGTCTGGCCTACCCAGCCATGCCTGGCCGCCTCATGGAGCACGTCGCCTATCTCACCCGAGAGATAGAGCTCAAGGACGGCGGCCACTTTTGGATACCCGGCCTCCACGGCCACCTCGACGGCCGTGGTGAGCGCGGCGGAGAGGGCGGGCACCAGCGCCTGCTCCGTGAAGAGGTCGAGTTCGGTCTCATCCTTGAAACTCACTTGGAGGGCGAACGACTTCAGCGACCCGACCGCTCGGGCCAGCGCAAGCGTGACCGCCCAGGCTTGGCCGTCGGCGTCCTGGTGCACGTCGACGAAACTGAGAAAACCCTGCCCCCTGAGGTAATGTTCCCGCACCGCCACGCCCACAGTGCGCGGCGCCATCATGATGACATTGATATGTGATGGAAACGTGATCTGCTTGAAGCAGACGCAATAGCCCGAGGCGAACACCAGCGTGTTGCCTGCGGCCAGACCGGGGCGGATGTCGGCATTGTAGATCCCCGGGGTCACCTCGTCGGGCAGCAGGGACATGACGACGTCGCCGCGTGCCGCCGCCTGGGCGATGGAAGAAGGCTCGAACCCATCCCTCCTGGCCTGCGCGGCGTAGTCGTCCTCGGCGTTGCCGACGATGACGCGCAAGCCGCTATCGCGTAGGTTCAATGCCTGGGCGCGGCCCTGATTCCCGTAGCCCAGGATGGCGATGGTTCTGCCCTGGAGCGGCTTGAGAGTCGCGTCGGCCTCACGGAAAATGCGCGTCATCGGCGCTGTCCTTTCTGGGCTGGGCTGATCTGGTAGGAGTCAGCGCGACCAATTCTCTGCACCGCGGAAATATCCTGTGCGGTCTGACAGAGGAGAAACGGAACTTCGCAGCGTAGGTGCGCCCCATGAACGCCTTTCTCGCGCGGCGCCTGCTGTTCGCGCTGGCCGCCGCGCTGGCGCTTTCTGTGCTCATCTTCCTCCTCATCCGTCTGGTGCCCGGCGATGCGGTGACCATGTGGGTGGGGCAGGAAGGCACCATGACGCCGGAAGTGCGGGCGACCTTGCGCAAGATGTTTGGATTGACCGATCCCCTGCCTGTCCAGTACGTGCACTGGCTGGGCGACGTCCTGCGCGGCGATCTAGGCTACTCGTTCCGGTCGCGCTTGCCCGTCACCCTGCTCATGGCGCGCGCCTTGCCGATCACCGTGGAACTGGCGGCGCTGGCCATGCTGCTGTCCGCCGCAGTTGCCCTGCCAATGGGAATCGTCTCCGCGGCCAGGCGGGATCGACCGGCGGACGTCGTTGCACGGCTGGTGGGTCTGGTGGGGCTGTCGATGCCGAGTTTCTGGCTGGCCGTGCTGCTGATCCTCGTGAGCGCCACGTATTTCCAGTGGTTTCCTTCCCTCATCTTTGTGAGCCCGTGGAAGGATCCGGTCAGAAACCTCGGGCAGATGCTGTTGCCCGCGGTCTCCCTAGGGCTGCCGCTGATGGCGGTCGTCATGCGGATGACGCGCTCGACGATGCTCGAAGTGCTCGGCCAGGACTACGTGCGGACGGCACGGGCCAAGGGCGTGGCGGAGCGCACCATGCTGGCGCGCCACGCGCTGAAGAACGCGTTCATCCCGATCCTGACGGTCATGGGGATTCAACTGGGGCGGCTGCTGGGCGGAGCGGTCATCGTGGAGCAGATCTTTGGGATGCCCGGCGTTGGCACCGCCCTCGTGTCGGCGATTGGTGAGCGCGACTACCCGATGGTGCAGGGCACGGTATTGATGATGGGCCTGCTGTTTATCTTTGTCCAGTTTCTCGTGGATCTCTGCTACGGATACCTTGACCCGCGGATCCGCTACGCATGAGGTCGGTGCGCCGGAACCTGGTAGGGGTTCTTGGCCTCACCGTCGTGCTTTCCCTGATCGCGGTTGCCGTCTTTGCCGGTCAACTGAGTCCCCACGACCCGAACGCGCAGGTGGGCAGGCGGCTCAGCCCTCCCGGCGACCGAAACATCCTGGGGCTCGACCAGTTGGGTCGGGATGTCTTGAGCCGCCTCATCTTCGGGGCGCGTGTCTCCCTGATCGTGAGCATCGTGTCCGTGGGCCTGTCGTTGCTCGTCGGCGTGAGCCTCGGACTGGTGGCAGGCTACTATGGCGGCGTGACCGACAACGTGATCATGCGGGCCATGGACCTGATGTTCACGCTGCCCTCGTTCGTGCTGGCGATCGCGCTCGCGGGCATCCTCGGTCCCAGCCTGACCAACGTGATCATCGCGGTAGCCATCGTGACGACGCCAACGATCGCGCGGGTGACGCGAGGCCCTGTGCTGGCGGCGCGTGAGCTGGAGTTTGTGATCAGCGCGCGCGCGGCGGGGGCTGCCGACGGGCGGATCATGTTCCGTCACGTGCTGCCGAATGTCGTCGCGCCCATCATTGTGCAGGCCACGGTCAGCATCGCGGATGCGATCCTGATCGAGGCGGGGTTGAGCTTCCTGGGCCTCGGTGTGCAGGCGCCGCACACGTCGTGGGGGAACATGCTGGGCTCGGGCCGAAACTTCATGGAGCTCGCCAACGGCCTTTCGGTTTTCCCGGGAGCGGCCATTATGCTGGCCGTGCTGGGGTTCAACTTCGCGGGCGATGGCCTGCGGGATGTGCTCGATCCCCGGCTGCGGGGCGTGTAGCAGCGAGCAGGAGAACGCGATGACGCCCGGGCGCCCCCTCCATGGTGGCGCCGCCCGGAAATGGAGGAGAAGACAATGGGGAAGCGCAGGACCAGGAATCACGCACTCCGCGGGGCACGCCGCGGTCTGACCCGCCGGGACCTGCTCAAGGTGGTGGGAGCGGCCGGCCTGACGAGCCTGGCCGGTCTCTGGCCTGCGCCCGGGCGGGCGGGACCGGCGGCGACCATCAGGCGCGGGGGGACGCTGAACTGGGCTGAGGTCAACGACCCCATCAGCTTCGACCCGCACAATCGCGTCAACGCCTCCGCGACCGTGCTTCAGCGGATGGTCTATCAGTGCTTCACCCGGCACAATCCCCGGACCATGGCCGTCGAGCCGTCGCTCGCGACCAAATGGGAATACACCAAGCCGACCGAGCTGGTCATGACGCTGCGTCAGGGGGTGGTGTTCCACAACGGAGCGCCCTTCACCGCGGAGGACGCCAAGTGGAACGTCGACCGCGCGCTGGCGCCTTCGACCGGCAGCCCGTTCGCCGTCTGGTACGAGGCGATTGAGAAGACGGAGGTTGTCGGCAGACACGTCGTCAAGATGACGTTGAAGCGGCCCGACCCGGTCCTTCCGGGCAAGTTTGCGGCCATGCGGGTCCTGGGATTCGCGCCAGGCGGCTCCGATCCGAGGGCGCTGGCATCGAGGCCGATCGGCACCGGTCCGTACAGCCTGGCCGAGTGGGTGCCGAACGACCACGCCACCTTCGTACGAAACGAGCGGTATTGGGAGCGCGGGGCGCCCCATATCGACACGCTGAGCGTCAAATTCATCACCCCGGAGGATACTCGGATCGCTGCGCTGCGGGCCGGCGCGATCGACTTCTCGCTCATCAGTGCCGACGGGGCCAGGAGGCTGGCGGGCAGTCCGAACCTCAAATTCATCAAGGGCGTGCACGGGGTGTTTACCGTCATCAAGTTCCATCAGCGCTTCGCGCCCTTCAGGGACAGGCGCGTGCGCCAGGCCATGAACCTGTCGATCAACAGGTCCGAGATTATCGACAAGGCGCTCGGCGGCTCGGGCGTTCCGATCGGGCCGATCGTGCACGGCTGGGAAGACTATGGCATCCCAGCCGACAAACTGCCGTTCAAGGTAGACCTTGATCAGGCCAGGAAGCTGATGGCCGAGGCCGGGTACCCGAACGGTTTTGACGTCACTGCCGTGACGCTCCCCGAAGGTCACCCAGCGGCGTTCTATCCCAGCATTGCGACGGCCGCCGATAGCTGGAAACGAATAGGCATTACCGTCCGCATCCAGCAGCTTGAGCTCGGCGCCTGGCTGCAGCGGAACAACACGCTCGATTACGACATGCTCATCGGCAACCGCGGCTTCCGCGGCGATCCGATCGATGTTCTCTTTCCACACTACCATCCGAAGGGCAGCGACAATCCCCTCGGGTACTCCAACTCGCAGGTGCAGCGTTGGATCGAGCAGGCCTCTGTCGAACCGGATCGCGTCCGGCGCCGGGACCTCTATGCCAGCATTCAACGCAAAGTTCTAGAGGATGTCCCCTGGCTCTTCCTGTGGGCGCCCGTGGAGAACTATGCGATGCAGCGGTACGTCATGGGGTACGATCATGTGCCTTTCGACAGCTTCAAGGATCTGATGTGGACGACGTGGCTAGACAAGTAACGCGCAGCGAGCGGCGTGCCGGGTGGAGTCTGTGGCCATCCGGCGCGCCCTACTGGTGCGCCGACCATGATCACGCTGCGCGTCCACATCGCGAGCCGATTCTCTGAAGCGCATCTCGCGCGCATCCAAGAAGTCTCCACGCGCATCCGCCTGAGCTATGATCCGCATTCGCCCTACGAGCGACCCGCGGGGAAGGACGCCCAGTTGAGAGATGTCGAGGTGCTCCTCTCGCACCATGCCTACTTCGAAATCACGTCCGCGCCACGCCTCCGCTGGCTGCAGCTTCCGGGCGACGGCGTGGATCATCTCCGCGGCGCGCCGGTGATGAAGAGCGAGGTTATCATCACCAACGCGCGCATCTTTGCCACACCGATCACCGAATACGTCTTCGCGTCAATTGTCGCCTACCTTCGCCGCTTTCCGCAGATGATGGAGCGCTTCCAGAAGGGCCGGGTCTGGCCCCGCAATCAGTGGGAAGAGTATGCAGGCGAAGAGCTGGCCGGCAAGACGATGGCTGTCATTGGGTACGGTGCGATCGGGCACAAACTGGCCCACGTGGCCCAGGGCTTTGAGATGGCGGTGGTCGGTACGCGCCGAAGCGTCACGTCCGCAGTCCGCGAAAACGGCGTCGACGTGTATCCTGCCGCGGATTTGCGCCAGGTCCTTGCGCTGGCGGACGTCGTGGTCGTCTGCCTCCCCCTCACCCAAGAGACCGAGCGCCTGATCGGTGAGGCCGAACTGCGGGCGATGAAGCCGGGCGCCTACCTGGTGAGCGTGGGACGTGGAAAGGTCATCGAGGAGTCCGCGCTGTTGCGCGCCCTGCGCGAAGGGTGGATCGGCGGGGCTGGGCTGGATGTCCACGCGCAGACGCCACTGCCGGCGGACAGCCCGTTCTTCAGTCTGCCGAACGTCATCCTGACGCCGCACATGTCTGGCGTGAGCCAGGGCTACTACGAGCGGATCACGGGCCTCTTCTGTGAGAATCTGCGGCGCTACATTGCCGGAGAGCCGCTGATCTATCTCGTGGACAAGCAGAGAGGATACTAGGCGTGCCCGCCTTGCGCGCCGGGGTCGCCCGGCGTGTCATCACTCCGCCACTCGGCGTCAAAACCGTCGGGTTCTCTTCTCGCGAGGGCGTCGCCAGCGCCATCGAGAGCGATTTGACCGTGACGTGTCTCGTGCTCGCGTGCCACCAGGGGGCCGGCGTGTCGTCCAAGGTCGCGATCATTGCGCTGGATCTTGCGGTTATCCCGCTCCACCGGGTGGACGAGTGGCGCCACGGTGTCGCAGACGCGATCGGGACGACGGCATCACACGTGATGATTAACCTCAATCACACACACAGCGGCCCGGGGCTCCCGGACTATCCGCCCGAGTTCAACTTTCAACTCCCCATGCTGGCGGCCTACCAGGACATGATGGTGGCGCGCATGATCGAGGCCGCCGTTGAGGCCGACCGGCGGCTGCAGGATGGACGGATCGTGGCGGGGTGGGGGCAGAGCCGGATCGGAGTCAACCGGCGTGAGGCGGGCCCGGACGGCATGGTCTTTCTCGGCGAAGTGCCGGACGGCGAGATTGACCCCGCGGTCGGCGTCGTTCGTGTGGACGACCTGAACGGTGAGCCGCTCGCCATCGCCTTCAGCTATGGCTGCCACCCTGTGGTCGTCGGCCCGCGTTCGCCTGTCATCTCGGCAGACTTTCCCGGGGCCGCGCGTGAGGTCATCGAGAGGGTGTGGGGAGCTCCCGCGCTCTTCCTGCAGGCATGCGGCGGGGACATCATGCCGATAGGCGGTATGGGATACGAGACCGACTGCCGCGATGCGAAGAATCGGGTTGGCGCCGCGCTCGCCGGGGAAGTCGTGAAGGTGGCCGCAGAATTGCGGTCGCACGTCAAGCGCGGGGAGCGCACCTGGCTTCCCTCGCTTCTGGGAAGGGGCATGACGCTCACGCCCTGGGTGCCGGTTGAAGGCGAGACGTGTACGTTCCTGGGCGCGGCCACGGAGACGATTGCCCTCGATCT
Organism: Armatimonadota bacterium; assembly: GCA_052386995.1. Taxonomy (GTDB): domain Bacteria; phylum Sysuimicrobiota; class Sysuimicrobiia; order Sysuimicrobiales; family Humicultoraceae; genus JBQTJP01. Next base: position 41,852 of record JBQTJP010000053.1, on the reverse strand, counting down.
GCTGGAGTTGCCCACGCTGGCCGAGGCCGAGGCGATCCGCGGCGAGCGGCACAGAGAGCTCGAAGAAGCCAGGGTGGCTGGTGAGGAGCGCGGCATTCAGGTGACGACCCGCTTCGCCGCGTGGGCCGATCGCCTGGTCGAGGCGGTACGGGCTGGCCGCCCAAAGACCTGGGACTTCGCGGTTCAGGTGATTCGGGTCAACGACATCGTCCTGGTTGGCCTGAGCGCCGAGACGTTCGCGGGCACCGGCCTGACCATCAAAGCGCGGTCGCCGTTTGCCCACACGCAGGTCTTGGGCTATACGAATGGCTGCGTGTGCTACCTGCCTCGCGCTCAAGACTATCCAACCGGCGGATGGGAGGTTCGCGCCCGATATCAAATCCCTGACTTGGTGTTCCAGGCATACCTGCTGCCCACCGGGCTCCATCCCGGCTCGGAGCAGCGCGTGGTCGAGTGCGCCGTGGCCATGATTTCTCAGTTGGGCTAGCCTGGTCTGGAGGTTCCACATGGACCGTGTGCGGGTGGATCAATGGCTTGACACATATGCGCAGCAGCGGCCCCGGAGCAGAGCACTCTACGCTGACATGAGCGCGCGTGTGGCTGGCGGCGTCGGGCATGACCTGCGGCACAGTCCGGTGACGCCGATCTACATCGACCGCGCCGCTGGCGCGCGCAAGTGGGATGTGGACGGCAACGAACTCCTGGATTTTGGGATGGGCAACGGGGCGCTCCTGGTGGGCCACGCGCATCCGGCAGTGCTCGATGCCGTGAGGGCGGTGTTGGGGGACGGCCTGCACTTCGGTAACGATCACCCTCGCATGGCCGAGTGGGCGCGACTCATTCACGATCTGATCCCATCGGCAGAGAAGATCCGCTTCGTCGGTTCGGGAACCGAGGGGACGATGCTCGCCTTGCGATTGGCCCGCGCGTTCACGGGCCGGTCGAAGGTGCTGCGCTTCGAGGGACACTTCGGCGGGTGGCACGACTACGTGGGGAAGGGATCTTCGCCGCCATTTGACGCCCCGTACTCGCTGGGCATCCCGCGATCAACCCTGGAAACGATCGTCATCGTCCCCGCCGACCTGAACGCCTTGGAAGACACGCTGAAGCGCGACCGTGACATCGCCGCGATCATGCTCGAGCCATCCGGGGCCTCATGGGGCACCGTGCCGCTGACGGTCGCGTTCAACCGGCAGCTACGGGAACTGGCGACCCACTTCGAGATACCGTTGATCTACGATGAGATCATCACCGGCTTTCGCTACAGTCCGGGCGGCTATCAGCGCCTGGCCGGCATCCGGCCGGACCTGACGGTGCTCGCCAAGATCATGTCAGGCGGTCTGCCCGGCGGCGCCGTAGCCGGGCGCAGCGACATCATGCGGCTGTTCGACTACACGGGCGATTTCCGGCACGATCGATTCGAGCGCGTGGCCCACCAGGGAACGTTCAACGCGAACCCGCTGTCGACCGCCGCGGGGATCGCCACCCTGCGCCTGGTGGCGGATGGGAGCGCGCAGGCCCATGCCGACCGGATGGCCGACCTGCTGCGACGTGGCATGGAGGGAATCCTGGATGAGCTGGGGGCGGCCGCATTTGCGTACGGGGACTCCTCGGTCTTCCACGTGTATATGGAGCCAGGCCCCGGGCCAAAGGTCGAGAACCGCGCGGCGCTTGCGACCGGCGATCCGGCGAAGCTGAAGGGTATTCCCGGCCGGGTCGTCACCGCGTTTCAAAAGAACCTGCAGGTGCGTGGGGTGGATCTGCTATCTTACACCGGCGGGGTGACCTCCTCCGCACACACCGAATCGGACATCCAGCAGGCGCTCGAGGTCTTCCGCGATACGATGCGGGTCCTGATCGCAGAGAAGATCGTGCGGCGCATATAGGGTCGAATCTTGATAGGGGCCTCAGCTTCTGGTTTCCTGGTTTCAGACCGTTCGGTCTGAATTTGGAGACCCCTCGACCAAGGGCGAGCAAACCCGCCAGAGAGCGCGGCGATAATTCGTTTTCAGGATTGCGATCCGTTCGGGCACCTCAACAAGCAGATAGCCTTCCTTTCCTTGGCCCTGCTGATGGAGAAGGTGCTCGTCCGCACACGGCTTGTTGGGGCGACGGACAATTTGCTGTTCATGGAAGGCGTGATGCTGGATCGTGAAGCGCAACGGCTGAAGGCGATCGTCTGGGCCGAGTTCAGATATGTGAGTTTGGTTACCGGGAAGAGAGCCGTACACCCCGACGAGTTGATGAAGCTGTTTCGATCAGTCGTCGTTGACGAGGATTTCGACGAGAACGGTTTCAATCGCCGCGTGGACGAACTCAAAGCCCGGTTTCGCCGGAATCCCGACCAGTAGTCTCGTCGGATCGGCCCGGTTGAAACTCGCGCCTGACCTGCGGCAGCGAGTAGAAGACGAGGAGAACGATCGGGTAGATGAGTTTGGCCACGAATGAGGTGATAGCGGCGGTCGCGGCTCCCGGAGCGTATTCCGCCGCGGACCGCAGCTGATCACGCGTGATTTCTGCGAAACCAAGGAACTCGAGGGCGAGCGAGAGCCCGGCATAGACGAACGCCAGGACACGCCCCCGCGGGTGCCGCCGCAACGTCAGGAGTCCTGAAGAGATGAGCACAGCCGCGAGAAAAGTGTCGACGAAGAGTGCTTTGAGGATTCCGATGTTGTCGCCCCAGTGGAGGTTCCCGACAATGATGTACACGATTTCGAGGACGCGAAGGAACGCTCCTCGAAGCCCAGAGAGCATCAACACGATCAGTGGGATGCGAAGGATATAGATCACCCCGACAGTGACGTTCAGCCGGCCGATGGTTGTCACGCCCCGGGACTGTTTCATCAACGTCTCCGGTCAACTCGTGCGCTTTCGGCTACGCCGTTGCAAACTGCGCGTCGCGGAGGGCTTCACGGCCCTCCTTCACCTTTTGGAAGAACGCCGCTTCTTCTTTGAGGGCCAGGTGCCGCGGATGCGGCAGGGCCACGTCGACAGTGCGCACAATGCTCGAGCCCGTCCGCGGGTGCGGCCCGCGGCTCATCACCACGACCCGGTCGGACAGGAAGACGGCTTCTTCGATTGAGTGGGTGACGAAGACGATCGTCAGGCGCCGGTCTTCGGCCAGGCGAATCAGCTCGAGGTTCAGATGGTCACGCGTAATCTCGTCGAGCGCGCCGAAGGGCTCGTCCATCAACAGCACCTGGGGATCGAGCGTGAGCGCCCGGGCGATCGCCACGCGCTGCTGCATGCCGCCCGACAGGTTTTCGGGATAATAACTGCCGAAGCCGCGGAGCTCGACCAGATCGAGCGCGGCCCGGCCCTGCTCGAGGTAGCGGCGCCGCCGCAGGGGCCAGGCCCACCACCGAGGGTCGCGCATGCGCAGCGGCAGCAGCACGTTTTCTTCCGCGCTCAACCACTCGAAGAGGACCGGCTGCTGGAAGATGACACTCGACAGCCCGGCGCGCACCGCATCGCGCGCCGTCTGGCCGCACACCTCGATCCGGCCCTCGCTGGGGTCGCGCAGCCCGGCGAGCATGAAGAGCACCGTCGTCTTCCCGCATCCCGACGGACCGATCACCGAGACAAACTCGCGTGGACGGATCTCCAGGAAGAAGCTGCGCACGACATCCAGCGCGTGACCCGACCGGCCGGCATCATAGGTCTTGGACACGCGATCGAGGCGGATGATCGGCTCGGCGGTGGTCATGCGGCTCCCCTGCGGGGGACCGGTCGAAAGCCCGGTCCCCCCTAGCAGGGATAAAATATCTTACGGCGTCACTTTGCTGGGGAACTTGGTGCTGAACGCGGCCTGGTAGTTCGGCATCGTGGCAAAGAGCTTGGCCTTTGTCATATCCTTCGCGACGCGCTCCCACCCGGCTGCGTCAACGTAGCCCAGGCCGTTCTTGCGCGACGAGTCGGTGACCATGATGGACGCGATCGCGTCCATGCCCGCGATCTCGTGGGATTCGTTGCCCTTGAGATTGGTGTTGTACTTGAGGAGGATCTGCACGGCCTCCTGCCGGTTGGCGAGCGCGTACTTATAGCCCTCGTACCGCCCCGTGACGAAGGCCTGCACGGCTTGTGGGTGCTTCTGGAGGATCTCCTCCGTCGTGAACACGACGTTCTCCGGCCAGTCGATGCCGAAGTCCGGGAAGGTGTAGACGAAATATGTGTCCTTCGCGTTGCGCTTGGCGACCAGCACCTCGTTGTAGGCCATCGCGTGCGCGAAGACGTACGTCTTCTTCAGCCACGAGCCGATCGTGGCCGGGTCTCCCTGCTGGTTGACGATCTTGATCTTCTTGTCCCAGTCGGGGCCGATCGCGGCCTTGATCTGCTTGTCGTACCCGATCCACGTCGCGACAGTGCCCTCGATGTCGCGGGCGCTCTTGAGCTCCTTCCACGAGATTAGACGCACCGCCGACTTCTGGAAGTCGTGAGCCACGACGACCAGGGGGAGCTTCTGCTTCTCGCGAGCCTCGAGGATGTTATAGGGATAGTCCACGCCGAACGCGATCGTGCCCTTCTTGGCTTCGGCCAGCGTCCGCTCGATGGGGGACAGTCCTGGGCCGCCACCCACGACCTTGACGTCGAGGTTGAGTTTCTTGTAGAAACCTTTGTCGATGGCGACGGGATCGCCCATCGACTCGTTGTGGATGAACCAGGCCTCGAAGATCGTGACCGCGCTCATGCTCTGCGCTGTCATGGTTCCGGCACTGCCCAGAATAAGCACGAGCAGGAGCACGGCCAGACGGAGTGCGGTGTGCATCGCTCTTGCCTCCTTGTGAATGTGGAATCTGTGGCCGGCCTGGCAGGCCCGCGCGCCGCTCACACCCCCCCGGTCTCCTTGCGCATACTGACGTGCCATGGCAGCATTAGCCGCTCGGCCGCGGTCACGGCGCCGAGCAGCAACCAGCCGATCACGGTACAGAAGACCGCGGCCAGAAAGACCCGGGTCGTGTTCGCCACATAGCGCGAGTCCAGGATCATGTACCCCAGACCTTCCGAGGCCCCGTAGAGCTCGCCGACGATGGCCCCGTTCACCGCCGCCATCACGCCTCCCTTCAGGCTGACGAAGATGATCGGCAGGGCGGAGGGGACCTTCAGCAGGAAGATCCGCTGCCACCAGGTGGCGTTGTAAACGTCCATCAACTGCTCGCGGATGACCTCCACCGAGACGAACCCTTTGTGCGTGGTGTAGAGCACCGCAAAAAAGGTGTACAGCGCGGCGATGATGACCTTGCTCCGCAGGCCCAGACCGAACCAGACGACGGCCAGCGAGGCCAGCGCGACGAACGGCGTGCTGTTGAGCGTGACGACGATGCGAAAGAGAAAGTCTTCGAGCGGCTTCGGCAGCCAGATGAACGCCATCGCACCCAGCAGGGCGGCGATCGAGCCAAACATAAACCCCAGCACGACCTCCTGGGTGGTGATCGATGTGTAGGTCAGGACGAGCTGCCAGTTGTCCCGCAGCTCGCGGGCGATCGCGGACGGGGCCGGCAGGAGGTACGGTTGCGCGTACAGCCGCGAGGCGGCTTCCCAGGCGGCGATGAGCAGGATCCCAAAGATCGTCCACGAGCGCAGGTCGCCCAGCGCCAGGCGTGACGCCGCGGTGGCGCGCGGGGGCGTCGACCCCGCGGGGCCTGCGGGACCCGCGGGGCGTTCGGGCAGCGCGGCCGCGCTCCTCGCCTCCTGGCTCATCGCTGGAACGTCACAAGTTCAGGCGCGCCGTCGAGGATGACCTCAGACCGCGCCGGTGCCGTCCGGGCGACCAGGCGCCCGCGCGAGATCACCGCGCGCCGCGCGGCAATCTTCCGGACGACATCCATCGGGGTCGGCGCATCGAAGACGACCAGATCGGCGCGCTTCCCCTCGGCGAGGCCGTAGTCGGTGAGACCGAAGCAGGCCGCCGCCCGCGTCGTCACCATCTCGAGCATGGTGTTGAGCTCGTCGTAGCCGGAGAGCTGTCCATAGTGCACCATCACGAAGCACGCCTGGACCGGGTCGCCGATCCCCAGCGGATACCAGGGGTCCATGATCGAGTCGTGCCCGATGCAGACATTGATGCCGTTGGCGAGCAACTCCTTGACGCGCGTGAACCCGCGGCGGATCGGATAGCCGTCGAAGCGCCCCTGCAGCACGGAGTTGTCGAGCGGGTTGGTGATGATGTGCACGCCGGCCCGCCGCATCCACCGGATCAACCGATAGGCATAGGCGTTGCTGTACGAATGCATCGCGGTCGTGTGGCTCGCGGTCACGCGTCCCTGGAGTCCCAGACGGATGGTCTCCGCCGCCACAAGCTCGAGGAAGCGGCTCTGGTCGTCGTCGGTTTCGTCGCAGTGCAGGTCGGCCCGGCGGCCGGATTCGGACGCAAGACGCAGCGCGAACTTCACGTCGCGCTCGCCGTACTCGCGCGTCCATTCATAGTGGGGAATCCCGCCGACGACATCGGCGCCCATCTCTGTCGCCTTCGTCATCAGCGCCTCGCCGTCGGGGAACGAATAGATCCCCTGCTGCGGAAAGGCGACGATCTGGATCGTGACGGTCTCCCGCCACGCCCGGCGCACCTCCAGCAGGGCGCGCAGCGCGGTCAGGGTCGGATCGCACACGTCCACATGCGTGCGGATATGCGTCACGCCACAGGCCAGCATCCATTTGATTGCCTGATTGGCCCGTCGCACGACGTCGTCGTGCGTGAGGCGCTTGACCCGCTCGCCCCAGATCTCGATGCCCTCGAACAACGACCCGCTCGCGTTGTAGCGGGGATCGCCGACGGTGAGCACCGCATCGAGGTGGATATGGGTCTCGATCAACGAGGGGGTGACGAGGCCGCCCGCGGCGTCGATCTCGGTTGCGGCGCCGCCGGTGATCGCCGGCGCGATGCCGACGATCCGGTCGCCGCGGACAGCGATATCAACGGGCCGGTCCCACCCGGCCACAGCCGCGCGCCGCACGATCAGGTCCATGAGGTCGGCGTGGACTTAGGCTTTGGTAGTGAGTTTCCCTTCTCGTATAGTTCCCGGGCAGGCATGACGCTGCTGCCGCCGAAGAACGTCCCCGCCGAGTTGACGCACACGGTGAGCTGAGGAGGGAAGAGGGTATGAAGTCGTTTGATTTATCCCGGGCGCGGGTGCTCGATCTGTCGCAGAACTTCAGCATGGACTCCCCGCCCTTCGCGTACTACGAAGGTCCGAAGATCACCTGGGTCAAGAAAATGGCGTTCGAGGGAGTCAACGCGCAGCACATCAGCAGCACGAACCATATCGCGACGCACCTCGATTCGCCGCTGCACTTTCACGATCCGGGTCCCGACGTGTCCGGCATCCCGATCGGCGCGCTCGTCGGCCCCGCGTGCATCGTCGACCTCCAGCAGTTCGGTATCGGCGACTACGATATCTACGGGTCGAAGCACTTCGAGCAGTGGGAGAAGAAATACAATATCAAGATCGAGCGCGGGGACATCCTGGTCATCCACACCGGCTACCACGCGTACTACAACGAGGACTGGTCGCCCGCCACGAAGGCGCAGCACTCAGACGCCCGGGCCGATCTCCCGCGGGCGTTCCTGCGCCACCCGGGTCCGCGCGCGGAGTTTTGCGACTGGGTGCTCGACCGCGGCATCCGCTGGATGGCGATCGACGCGATCTCGACCGACCACCCCTTCAACACGAAAGTGCGCGACGCCCGGCGCGACCTGGTCCCCGAGGTCGAGGCGAAGATCGGCATGTCGATGGACCAGGCCTTCCCCTGGCCGAAAGAATACCAGGCGACGCACACGAAACTGTTCCCCCGGGGCGTCTTCCACATCGAGAATGTCGGCGGCGAGGTCGACCTGGTGCTCAATCAGCGCCTGTGGGTTGGCTGCTTCCCGTTCCGCTTCAAGGGCGGGGAGGCGGCTTTCTGCCGGTTTGTGGCCTTCGTCGAGGCCTAGCGCTCGTCCCGGTGTGCATGCCGAATCCCCCGGGTCGCGTGACATCCTGATGCCGGCCCCGCTGGATGACCTCCTCGTCGTCGATCTGACCAGGGCTCTGGCCGGTCCATACTGCACGCTCATGCTCGGCGATCTGGGCGCGCGTGTGATCAAGATCGAGACTCCGGAGGGTGGCGACGACACGCGCGGCTGGGGACCACCGTTCGTCAACGGCGAGAGCTCGTACTTTCTCGGCATCAACCGCAACAAAGAGAGCCTGACCCTCAACCTCAAGCATTCGGATGGACAGGAGGTGCTGCGGCGTCTGTTGCAGCGCGCCGACGTGCTCGTCGAGAACTTCCGTGCCGGCACGATGAACCGGTTCGGCTTCGGCTACGCCGCGGTGGCCGCACTCAATCCACGACTGATCTATGCTTCGATCTCAGGGTTCGGCCAGGACGGACCCTACCGGGAGCGGGCGGCGTACGACCTGATTCTGCAGGGGATGGGCGGGCTGATGGGAACGACCGGCGACGAAGGTGGGCCGCCCGTTAAAGTAGGCGTGGCCGTCACCGACATCGCCGCGGGCATGTTCGCCGCCTACGGCATTATGGCGGCGCTGCGCGCGCGCGACCGCACCGGGCGGGGCCAGCTCGTCGACGTTTCGATGCTCGACAGCCAGGTGGCCTGGATGACCTATCAGGCGGGCTACTACTTCGCCACGGGTGAGAATCCGAAGCGGCTCGGCAGCGCTCACCCCTCGCTCGTGCCGTATCAGGCGTTCAAGACCAGGGACGGATATGTGAACGTGGCCGTCGGGAGCGAGCCGATCTGGAGCCGGTTCGTCGTCGCGATCGGCCCTTCCCATCTGCGGGAGGATTCGCGTTTCGCGACCAATCCCGACCGGGTCAAGCATCGCGCCGAGCTCATCGCCCTGCTCGAGCCCATCTTCGTGGGTCGGACGACACGCGAATGGGCAGAGATCTTTGAGAGGGCGGGTGTGCCGGCGGGGCCCATCTATCTCCTGTCGGATCTGTTCACCGATCCGCAGGTGCGCCACCGCCAGATGGTGGTGGACATTGACCATCCCCGCGCCGGCCGTATCAAGCAGACGGGCGTGCCGATGAAGTTGTCGGAGACGCCCGGGCGGATCGCAACACCACCGCCGCTGCTCGGCCAGCACACCGAGAGCATCCTGAGTGAACTGGGCTACAATGCTGAGGAGATTTCGTCGCTTCGGACCCGCGGCGCCGTCTGAGGCGGCGGTCGAGACGGGCCGCTGTCAGTCGTGTGGGACTGAAACTCCCATTGCGGCCCTGCGGGAGGCGCTCTGGGTCTGTCCGGCCTGCGGCGCGCACCTGCCCATGCCGGCCCTGGACTGGATCGCCCTGGTTGCGGATGCCGGGACCTTCCGCGAGTTCGACCGCAGGATGATCTCCGTCGACCCGCTGCGCTTCGCCGACCAGCGCACGTATCGCGCTCGCCTGATCGAAGCCCGGCGGCGCACTGGCCTGCATGAGGCAGTGCTGGTCGGGCAGGCCCGCATCGACGGCCTGCCGGTGGTCCTTGCGCTCTTCGACTTTGGATTCCTGGGCGGCACGATGGGCTCGGTCGTCGGTGAGAAGATCGCCGACGCGTTCGAGGTTGCCACACGGCGGCGCCTGCCCGTGATCACCGTAAGCAGTACGGGCGGGGCGCGGATGCAGGAAGGGATGCTCTCGCTCGTGCAGATGGCCAAGACCGCGGCCGCGCGTGCGCGCCATCACGCCGGCGGTCTGGCGCATGTCTCCGTCCTCAGCCATCCGTCGTTCGGCGGCGTGACCGCTTCATTCGCATCATTGGGCGACGTGCTCATTGCTGAGCCCGGCGCCCGCATCGGGTTCGTCGGCCGCCGGGTGATCGAAATCACGATGGGTGAGAAGCTGCCCGACGACTCCCATTTAGCCGAACGCCTCTTCGAAGGCGGAATCGTCGACCTTCTGCTGCCCCGCCGTCAACTGCGCGAAACGCTAGGGTACCTCGTCAAGCACCTCAGGCGTCCCGAGACGGTCCGGAGGACCATTCAGCGGCTTCCTCGCGCGCCGCAACCGACCGGCCCCGTACCGGCGGCGTGGGATGTCGTGCAGATCGCGCGGCATCCAGAGCGCCCGGGCCTCCGGGACTACATCGCGCGGATCGTGACATCGTTCGTTGAGCTGCACGGCGACCGCGTGTATGGTGACGATCCCACGATCGTCGGGGGGCTTGGCGAGATCGACGGCCAGACCGTTGTGGTCGTGGGGCAGGAGCGCTACAGCGTGCCGGGGGCGGCCGCGCATCACGGGATGCCGTATCCCGAGGGCTATCGCGAAGCGCTGCGGTTGATGAACCTGGCTGCCAAGTTTCACCTGCCGCTGGTCACGTTCATCGACACTCCCGGAGCGTATCCGGGCTATGACGCCGAGCGACGTGGCATCGCGCAGGCACTGGCCCAGAACCTCCAGGCGATGGCGCTGCTGCCGACCCCGATCGTCTCGGTAGTGATCGGCGAGGGTGGCAGCGGCGGCGCGCTTGCGCTGGCGGTGGGCGATCGCGTCCTCATGCAGGAGTACGCCTTCTACTCGGTAATTTCACCCGAAGCGGCGTCGGTGATCCTCTACGGTGATGCGTCGCATGCGCCCGAGGTGGCCTCGGCGCTCAAGCTGACCGCGGCCGACCTGCTGCGGCTGGGCGTGATCGATCACATCATTCCGGAACCGGCGGGCGGCGCACATACGAATCCCGATGAGGCCACCGATGCGGTCCGGCAGCACGTTCTTGCAGCGCTGGCAGAGCTGGCCCGGCTCTCAACGGGGCGGCTGATCGCTGCCCGCTACAAGAAATTCCGCCACATGGGGCAGGTCGGTGGGCCCTGGAGGAATGCGGTGCGAGAGGTCCAGCGGGTGTTGGAGACCGTCGAGCAGAGGCTGCAGCGTCGCGCGGACGCACCCGAGACCCCGCCGCCAGGCCAGCGTGGACCCTAGCAGATGGTCGCCGCGCACAACGGATCTCGCGCAGGAGTGGCCCGGCGCACCGACCAGTACCTGGCACTGGTATCACGCCTCAAATACTTCAGGCGCATGCGCAGGCCGGAACTGAAGGCGATGCTTGAGGGGGCGCACGAGCGCCGGGTGCGGCGCGGTGAGACGCTTCTCAACCAGGGAAGCCCCGCAGCCGCGGCATACCTCCTCATCCATGGCCGAATGAAGGTCACGTACGTGGACCCTGAAGGGAGCCGGATCGTCGTCCGCTTTGTGAGTCCAGGAGAATTTATGGGGGGCCTCAGGTTGCTGGGTATCCCGAATTACATGACTTCGTCGGAAGCCACTGACGACTCCAGGGTGCTCGCGTGGGATCAGGCCACTGCGACCAGGCTTATGACCCGCTACGCGGGTATCTCGGTCTCCGTGGCCGAGTTCATGGCCGACGAGATCAGGGAACTGATCCACCGATTGGCGGAAATTTCGACGCTCCCCGTCGAGCAGCGCCTGGCCAGCGCGGTGCTCCGGCTGGCTCAACCAACCGAAGCCGGAAAGCCCTCTGCCCTCCAGGTATCGCGGCAGGACCTTGCCGAGTTCAGCGGGATGACGCTGCATACCGTGAGTCGCATCATCAGTAACTGGACGCGCAGGAAACTCGTTGGGGGAGGCCGCATGCGCCTGATCATCATAGATCCGCCGCGGCTGTCGGCGATCGCTACGCGGGCCCATCCCCGCGCATAAGCCCCGCTCTTCCTGCAAACTCGTTCTGCGCCCTCCGGACCGGGGTGAACTTAGCCCGCCGGGACTCTTTGATGCCGCGCAACGACGCTCGGCCCCCGTCCTGGTACGCTCCCGCTCATGCGCGTTAGCGCGGACGGGAGGATGGCACTTCATGCTGGCATGCGTTATCTGCCCCGACCCCAGATGCGGCTTCGGAGTGGAGGTCACGGACATCCGCGAGGCCCCGGAGCGGTGCCCGGCCTGCGGACGAGTGCTGATCTGGCAGTGCCCGCACTGCCAGGCGCTGCTGCGGAGCGTCTCAGCGAAATGCACTCTGTGTGGGAAAGACATTCGACCCCCCTCCGCGGATTGACGGGGGAAGCAGCGGAGGCTCCCGACGCTGCGCTATCGAATAGAACAGTGTGCCCGAACAACGGTTTCTGATCATCGACGACAGCCGGCCGGCTGAGGTCGTTGCGGAGGTCGACGCCGGGCGTGTGCGGCTCCGCGCCGACCGCGTGCAGGCCGCGCTCGGATGGGAGCTCAAACCTGAGGGCTTGTGCCGCCACGACGTCTGTCTTCCGCTGCCGCCCGGCGTTTCGACGACTGACGGCATAGACCTGATCGATCTGGCGGCCCTGCTGCGCCGCTCGCTCGTACTCGACGCGGCGGAGGGTGCAGCGTATCTCGGCGCATCACCGGAAGAGCGGGGCGCCGCGCTGGCGTCGCTACAGGCTCCGGATTTCACACTGCCAGACCTCGAAGGCCGCCTGCACGCGCTCTCCGACCACCGCGGTAAGAAAGTGCTGCTCGTCATCTACGCGTCGTGGTGAGGCTGTCGCCAGGACCTGCCGGTCTGGCAGGCCGTACACGAAGAGCTAAAGGGATTCGGATTCACGGTTGTCACGGTTGCACTGGACAGGATTCCCTCCGACGCCCGCCCCTGGATCGAGGCAGCCCGGCCGACGCACCCCTCGCTCATAGACGTCGCGTACCGAGTCGCCGACCTCTACAATCTCGTCAACGTGCCGACGATCCTGTGGATCGATGAAGGCGGCCGCATCGTGCGGCCGAACGATGTGGCGTTTGGCACCGATCGCTTTCGTTCATTCACAGGGCTCGACTCCGCGCGCCATCTGAACGCGCTGCGGGCCTGGGTGCGCGGAGAAGCCCCGGCGCTGCCCGAAGCGCGGGTCCGCGCCTGGCAGCGTCTCCCGACGCAGGCCGATCAGCAGGCCAAGGCGGAGTTCTGCCTGGGAATGTGGCTGCATACGCGGGGGCGCGCCGAAGCCGCCGAGCGGCACTTCGTGCGCGCAGGTGAACTGGCGCCGCATGACTTCACCATCAGGCGAGGCAGCATGCGGATGCGGGGGCTCGATCCGATGGGGCCGGAGTTCCGCCAGATGTCACGCGAGTGGGCCGCCGCCGGCAACTCCTACTACCTGCCGCTGCCGGATACCGCGGGGCGGGACTGAGAAGGCTTCACCGGGAAGAGTCCTCAGGTGAACCCTGAGTTCTCTCCCCGCACGAAGACGTACATTGAGCGCCTGCAGGCGTTCATGGACGCGCACATCTACCCGCACGAGCAGACGTTCGCCGACCAGCTGAACAGCCAGCCGACCCGCTGGCAAATGCCGCCGATCATCGAGGACCTCAAGGTCAAGGCCCGATCGCAGGGGCTCTGGAACCTTTTTCTCCCCGACAGCGAGCACGGCGCGGGCCTGACCAACCTTGAATACGCACCGCTGTGCGAGATCATGGGGCGCTCGCCGATCGCGCCCGAGGTGTTCAACTGCTCGGCTCCGGATACCGGCAACATGGAGGTGCTGGTTCGCTACGGCACCGACGAACAGAAACGTCAGTGGCTGGCGCCGCTGCTCGACGGCACGATCCGGTCGGCCTTCGCCATGACCGAGCCGCAGGTGGCCTCCTCGGACGCCACCAACATCGAGGCCAGCATCGTTCGCGACGGGGACGAATACATCCTCAACGGCCGTAAGTGGTGGATCTCCGGCATTGGGGACCCGCGGTGCAAGATCATCATCTTCATGGGGAAGACCGATCCGGATCATGCCGACCCGTACCGGCGGCAGTCAATGATCCTCGTGCCGCGGGATGCGCCAGGGATGACCGTTGTGCGGATGCTCACGGTTTTCGGGTACGATGACGCGCCCCACGGTCACGGCGAGATCCTGTTCGAAGATGTCCGCGTGCCGGCCTCCAACATGCTGCTGGGCAAGGGCCGCGGATTCGAGATCGCGCAGGGGCGACTGGGCCCGGGCCGCATTCACCACTGCATGCGTCAGATCGGCGTTGCGGAGCGGGCGCTGGAGGCGATGTGCCACCGCGCGACGTCGCGCGTGGCCTTCGGCAAGCCGATCGCGGAGTACGACGTGACGATCGAACGGATCGCCCAGTCGAGGATCGAGATCGAGCAGGCGCGGCTGCTGGTCCTCAAGGCCGCGTACCTGATGGACACCGCCGGGAACAAAGCCGCGCGCTCGGAGATCGCACAAATCAAGGTGGCTGTGCCCCACATGGTGCTGCGCGTGCTCGACCGCGCGATCCAGGTGCACGGCGGGGCGGGCTTGAGCCAGGCGTTCTGGCTCGCGGCGGCGTGGGCGCAGGCGCGTGCGCTACGACTGATCGACGGACCCGACGAGGTCCACCGCCGTCAGATCGGACGGCTGGAACTGAATAAGCATGCGTCCGGGCGCTAGAGGGCGAGCTTCAGAACGCTCCCTCGGCATGGCAGGCTTACTTTCCCGCCGTCAGCGAATGAAAGTTCTGCAGATCAGCGTCGGCGCGAGGGGCCGGATGTGGCTGCGCGTGCTTCGTGAACTCGGCGCCGACGTCGTGGCCTGCGTGGATCCATCGCCGGAGGCGATTGCGTGGGTGCGCGGCGAATACCCCGGCGTGTGCATCTATGCACGCGTCGGCGACGCGCTGAGCGTCCACGCGGACGTGTCGCTGGCGGTCGTGGTGACGCCCCCGATGGAGCGGGTAGACGTGGTGCTGCCGCTGCTCGCCGCGGGCTTGCACGTGATCAGCGAGAAGCCGCTGGAGACCAAATTCGCCCGCGCGGCACTGATCGTCCAGGCGGCGGAAGCGGCCGGTCGCCAGCTCAGCGTCTGTCTCAACTTTCGGTTTCTTCCCGTCACGCGCGCTCTCAAGGACCAGATGGACGGCCGTTGGGGCCAGGCCACGTCGGCGACCTTTCTCTATCACATCAACCGCGATGGTCGCAGGCCAGGGATCAACCGTTTCCCGCTGGAGATGGTCGACCCGATGCTGCTGGAACAGAGCATCCACCATCTCGACCTGCTGCGGTTCGCCTACGACGCCGAGATTACGCGCGTGCGGGCGATGACATTCAATCCGAACGGGAGCATGTACCGGGGTGACGCGACCGTCGCCGCGCTCCTTGAGATGACGCGCGGCATCTCTGTAACCTATGTGGGGTCGTGGGTCACCGGATCAAACATTCGATCGTTTGCCTGGCGAACCGACTGTGAGCATGGGGTCGTGATCCAGCGACAGCTCTTCGACGACTTGGTCGCCGGGCCAACACACGGGCCGCTGCAGGCGATTCCCGTGGCCGCCGTCGAACCATTTCTGACCGACACGCGCCTCTACGCGCAGGCCGTGCTCGAGGCGCTGGAGGCAGGTGCCCCGGTCCCATGCAGCGGCCGAGATCATCTGCGCAGCTTGGCCGCCGCGCTGGCCTGCCGGGAATCGTCGCTTTCCGGCCGCGCTTTCCGGCCGGAAGAACTTCAGTAACGGGCCAACTCCGATGTCGACGTTATTTGATGACTGGAACCACAAAGGAGGAGGTAGGAGATGAGAATCTGGTTCAAGCTAGCGAGCATCGCGGTCGTCGCGCTGATGGGCCTGCCGCTTGCCGCGACCCGGGCGCCTGCTGGGCCGGCCTCTGATACCCTCGTGGTGCTGCAGGGCGTCGACGCCACGACGCTGGATCCCCACCAGTATTCGTCGCTCCCGGAAGTCAATATCATGCTCCATATCTTCGAGACCCTCGTCGAGCTCGACGACGACATGCGCCTCGTCCCGAAACTGGCCGAGTCATACCGTAACCTCGCCAGCGACTGGCACATTTGGGAATTCAAGCTGCGGCCGAACCTCAGATTCTCCAACGGTGAGCCACTGGACGCCAGCGCCGTAAAGTTCAGTTTCGACCGAGGGCTGAATCCGCAGATCGGCCGCGGGAATACCGCCTACCTCAATAACAATCTCAAGATTCGCGAAGTCAGGGTGATCGATCCACTGACGGTGCAGATCGTGACGACCGTGACCTCGCCGGTCGTGCCGAACTTCCTGACCGAGTACGAGATCGTCCCGCCAAAGTACTACAGCGAGACGCCGCTCGCACAGGTCGCCACCCGGCCAGTCGGCTCAGGCCCGTATGTGCTGCGTGAGTGGCGCAAAGACGAACAGGTCGTGCTTGAAGTCGATCCGAATTACTGGGGGCCCAGACCGAGAATCTCGCGCGCGCCCAAGGGAACGAGCAGCAGATCAAAGTCTTAGGGTAGACCTGGTTATCGGTAGAGCCTTCTTAATAGTGGGCAGTACGCAAGCGAACGAGTTACCTAAGTTATTGGACCATACAACTGCTGGCTTCGAACCAGCAGGTTTAACCTTCTGGGCCACAGCCAGCGTTTTAAGGGCAGCGTGTGTAGGTCGTTAGACCTCCTCTACGCCAAAGAGGGGCTCAGCGGCGCCCCTTGTTTTGTATCCTAAGTTTCGCTGGACCGGAGCCTCTTTCTATTGCGAGACGCGGTAGTCGCTAAGCCGGCGGACGTATGGCAAGTGGCCGACCCGCTCAAAGGAGTCTTTGGTCAGCGAGCACAAAAGGAAGGTGGAGACGATCTGCGACCGCTACGTACAGCGCGTCGTAGAGTGCGATCTTGTACTGGTGCACGAGCGGATAGGCAGCAACCAGGAGTTCACCGCTGTCGATCGTGCGAAACGGGAGGCCGGAGGAACTCTTCGATGGCCTCCCGTCCTTGCGCCGCCGCAGGTCGCTCCGGTCGATCTTCGCGGTTGGGCAGGTCCTCGGGGGTTACCCGATCGGCGCGGCGGCGTCCTCGTACTCGTCGTGGCGGCGGATCCAGAACTTCGGCGGGTCGCCCTCGTTCCGTCCCTTCGGCGCCCGGTCGAGCAACCCGTAGTAGCCCATCATGAATTCGAGGCCACGCGCGGAGGTCGAGTACGTGTGGTAGACGACCGCCTGCTCGAGCGCGAAGGCGCTCAGGACGGGCCCCTCCGCCAGGTATCCAGCCGGGTCGGTGTCGCACTCGGCCGCCAGCTCCGCAACGGTGGGTCCGACGTCGCCTTCCAGGAACGGCCTCAGCTCCTCCTCGGTGTGTGAGGCTCCGAAGTCGAAGTTGAAGTCGCTTCCCTGCGACGAGACCCACGGGAAGCTCCACCCCATGCGCCGCTTGTAAGCCTGCAGCTTCTCGAGCGGCGCCCGCGAGATGCAGAGGAACGTCGCGTCGCGCGCCCTGAGATGCGATACGGCGCCGTCGAAGGTGTCCGCCGCGGACGAGCAGACCGGGCAGCCCGCCGCGTAGGCCGGGCCGAACATGAAGTGGTAGACGATCAGCTGCGAGCGCCCGTCGAAGAGCTCCGCCAACGTCTTCGTCCCGACCTCGGTCTCGAAGCTGTACTCCTTCTCCACGCGCACCCAGGGGAGCTCGCGCCGCTCGCGCGCGAGTTCGTCGCTGCGGCGCGTCAGCTCTTTCTCGCGCTCCAGCAGTGCGTTGCGCGCGCCTTGCCACTCCTCACGAGTGCCTACCTTGTGGTGCGTCACGACGTTGCCTCCTTGGTCTTCGCGCATCTCCCATAGAGACCGGCGAAGGTCCCAGAACTCATCGCCGATCGAGACTCCTCGGGCGGGATTGCCGACCGGCCCGGGAGCTTCGCTGATTCTCCTGCAGACACATGCTCCTGGTTTCTTCTCCAGTCACCCCACAAACCCTCGTCTTCCGGCCCGTGCCAGAATCCTCCAGCCGTATCAACGAGTTGCTTCGGGGCAACATCGTCGTAAATGTCCCGCCCGACCTGGTCGACCCGGTCAACCGGGTTCAAAAGGCCATGTCCATTCAAGGCGGCCGCCGCATCTTTATCGGCATCACGCAGTACAACCACCCGGCGCTGCGCGATAAGCGTTTCCGTCAGGCGCTTAACTACGCGGTCGACGTCGACGCGATCGCCAAGGGTGTGCTCAAGGGCTTCGGGTCACGTACCGCCTCGACCGTCAATCCACCCTGGCAGAACGCGAACGTCAAACCCTACCCGTTCGATCAGCGCCGTGCCGGACAGATCCTCGATGAGATGGGGTGGCGGGCCGGCCCTGGTGGTATCCGGGCGCGCGACGGTCAGCCGTTGCGGCTCGTGCTGATGGGCCCCAACGGCCGCTACCTTAAGGACCGCGACGTCACCACCGCAATCGGCGCGTATCTGAGACAGGTGGGAATCGACGTGGACGTACGTGTCATCGACTGGGCGCAGTACATACCCGCGATACTACAAAAGAAGGCCGAGGATCTCTACTTGATCGGCTCGGGGACGAACTTCGAGGGGCAGGCCGACATCTCCGACCTGGAGGTGAACAGTTCGTCGAACTATGGGAATTGGCGCAACGACGAGTTCGAGCGGATGTTCACTCAACTCCAGAGCGAGTTCGATTCACAACGGCGCCGCGAGCTCCTCTACCGGATGCAGGACCTTGTGCGGGAGGAAGCACCATACATCTTCCTCTACTTCCAGTACGATATCTACGGAGTGAGCAACCGGCTGAACTGGAAGCCGTTGCCGAACGAGCGAATCCGGCTGTTCAGGGCGACGTTCAACCCGTAGGCCGCTCCCGACCGGCCGTTGCCGCGGTCACATCTGAAACAGGGGGCGGCAATCGCGGTGTTGCGCGCCCCCTGGCAGAGGCGTCCGGGTGACCCAGTACATCGCACGCCGCCTGGCGCAGGCTTTCGTCGTCATCCTCGGCGTCACGATCCTGGCTTTTGGTGTGCCTGTTCCTCACCGGCGATCCGGTGTACCTACTCGTCGATCCGCGCGGCATGTCCGCCGAGCAGCTGGCGCAGTTGCGCCACCGATTCGGGTTCGATCGGCCGGTCCCCGTCCAGTACCTGGACTACGTGTGGAAAGCGCTGCGCGGCGATCTGGGGACATCGCTCCACCACGGCGTCCCCAACTTTGACTTGATCCGCGAGCGGCTCCCGGCCACTCTTGAGCTGGCCTTCGCGGGCATGGCGGTCGCCCTGATCGTGGCTTTCCCGGCCGGCATTATCTCGGCAACGCGGCGGAACACGCTGGCCGACTACGTCAGCATGAATGCCGCACTGCTCGGCCAGTAGGGCTGCTCAACATCATCCTGGTGCTGGGGGTTTCCGGCTGGGTGCCGTACGGGCGGGTCGTGCGAGGCCAAGTTCTCCAGTTGCGGGAAAAGGATTTTGTCGAGGCGGCCAGGGCGCTTGGCGCGGGCCACTGGCGCATCGTCTTCCACCACGTGCTTCCTAATACCCTGGCGCCGATCATCGTTATCGCCACGTTCATGGTGGCCAGCACCATCGTGTCCGAGGCCGCCCTGATCTTTCTGGGCCTCGGCGTTGAAGCCACAACGCCGACCTGGGGCATCATGCTGGCCGAGGGCAGGGAGTACCTCCAGGTCGCCTGGTGGCTTGCGACGTTTCCAGGCCTCGCCATCATGCTGACGGTTCTCGGCGTGAACGCGGTTGGGGACTGGATGCGGGACTACTTCGATCCCCGATTGCGGCTGTAGTCGCTAAGATGCTGTCGCCCTCCTGCGACGCCAGTGGCGTCCGGCCTTGCGGAGAGCCAGGAAGACCAGCACAATCACAATCGCCAGCGCGATTATCGGCGCAAGAATCGCCAGCGCGGCCACGGTTATCGCGCCGAGCAGCTCGGCGGTTGCCAGAATCGGATTGCCCAGCCCTCCCGTCATTGTCGAGGATGCGAGCCGGAGCGCCACGGTCGATCCCTGAACGATGCCGGCCGTCCCTCCGCCGATGATCACCGCGATCGCCCACCGGAGGAGTGGGGAAAGATCCGTGAGGACGGAGGCGGTCATGAGCGTGCCGGCGATGATCGCCGTGGGCGTGGCGATGGTGTCCAGCAGGTTGTCGAGCCAGGGCACGTAGTACGCGAGGATCTCCGCCACCGTCGCGGTGGTGAGGACCGCGAGCGCCGCGTCGCTTGCGACCCACTCCATGCCGGGTGCGAGCGTGAGGTGGCCGCCGCGGGCCGCCAGGCTCATCACCAACATCGGCACGAACGCGCGAAAGCCAGACGCCGCGCTCAATCCCAGGCCTACCGCAAAGGTGAACATCGTGTCCACGGCCGGCGCACCTCCCAGGAGACCCGTGGCAGACCGAACGCTACCAGATCTACGCGGACCTGCCAGGTCTAGTTCGCTGCGCCTGAGGCGACGATCGTTGCCGCCGCATCGGCGAGCGGTCTCGCCAGCGCTCCCCGCGCGCGCGCGTCGGTTGCGGCGGCCGTGCCGGCTCGCACGCGGCCCATGATCCCCTGCAGAATGGCGGCCAGACGGAACATCGCAAACGCGAGGTAGAAGTTCCAGCCAGGAATCCCGGCCCGTCCGACCCGGCGACAATACGCGGCGACGTATTCCTCTTCAGAGGGAATCCCCAGGCGCGTCACATCGGCATCTGCCAGACCTTCGAACGACGCAGCGGGTAGCCGGTACGGCATGCAATTGTAGGCAAGATCGGCCATGGGATGGCCGAGCGTGGAGAGCTCCCAGTCGAGCACCGCCACCACGCGCGGCTCGGAGGGATGGATGATGAGGTTGGCGAGCCGGTAGTCGCCGTGCACGATCGTCGTCTCATCGTCGTCGGGGATGTGCTCCGGCAGCCAGGCGATCAGCCGCTCCATGGACGGAATCGTCTCGGTCTCTGACGCGCGATACTGCTCCGTCCAGCGGTGGATCTGGCGGCTGAAGTAGTTGCCGGGGCGGCCGAAATCTGCCAGGCTCCGCGCGCGCCAGTCGACGTGATGCAGCCGGGCCAGCACGTCGATCATGTGACTGTAGATGGCGCCGCGCTCGTCCGGTGCCAGAGTGGGCAGCGCGGGATCTCTCATGATGCGGCCCGGGATGAAATCCATGATGTAGAACGCCGTGCCGATCACCGCGGGATCTTCACACAGCGCGTGCGTGCGCGGGACCGGGACATCGGTCTGCGCCAGCGCCGCGATGATCCGGTATTCGCGCTCGACCAGGTGCGCGGACGGCAGCAATTTCCCCGGTGGCTTGCGGCGCAGAACGTACTCCCGGCCACCGGCGGCGAGATGGTAGGTTGGGTTGGATTGCCCGCCTTCAAACTGCCGGACCGTCACCGGTCCCCGGAAGCCCTCCAGGTGCTGCGCCAGGTAGCACTCGAGCGCGGCGGTATCGAAACGGTGAGGTTCGCGGACGTCGACAAAGCGGTCGAGCTCCGGCCGAGGTCTTGCTACCCGATCGTGGCTTTCACAATTTCCCAAATCAGCTTCGCCCCGATCGCCACACTGATGGCCCCGACGGCCTGCTGAAGGCGAAGAT
Source organism: Armatimonadota bacterium (assembly GCA_052386995.1). Taxonomy (GTDB): domain Bacteria; phylum Sysuimicrobiota; class Sysuimicrobiia; order Sysuimicrobiales; family Humicultoraceae; genus JBQTJP01. The sequence goes on along the minus strand of JBQTJP010000053.1, from coordinate 20,614 downwards.
GGCCGGGGCCGAACCTGCCGGCGGCCAGAGCAATGGGCATGCCGAGGAGCGTGCTCATCAGCACCATCCCGAGAACCGACCCCACGCCGAAGAGCAGAATGTATGCGAGCCCGGCCGCCACAGACGGGACGACCGCCAGCGCCAGCACCGTGAGCGATCCACTCCCGGCAAGTCCGTGCACGAGACCGACCCAGAATGACCGCCGTGGCAGCCTGACGTGGCCATGCCGATGGGCGACGTGTCCGCCAATGTGGAGGTGCAGGTGCCCGTGGCTGCTGCCCCCGTGCGCATGGACGTGGCGGTGGAGCGTGATAGGGCGAGCCCGCCAGATGCCCCGCACCCCCAGCCCGACCAGCATCACCCCCACGAGCAATTCCATGAAGAGGCCCACCTGTCGTGGGACGATCAGGTGGAGGCCCAAGATCAAAAGGCCGGCGATGAGCAGGGAAAGGGTATGGCCGGCACCCCAGAGGGCGCCTGCGAGCGACGAACGCCAGACGCTCCTCTGTTCGCTGACAATCGTGGCGACCGCGGCGACGTGGTCCGCTTCGATCGCGTGTCTGATCCCCAGGAGGAAGCCAAGTGCCACCGTAGAGAGCATGGGCACACCTCATTATAGGCCATTGCCCGGGTCAGTAGGAAGAATGCCGGTACACCCAGTAGGGCGCTAATCGGGCAGGACTTCGAGGGCTGGCTGAATCCCGGCTCAGGATCCCGCGCAGCGCTGCGCGGCTAGGGCGCTGTTCCCCTGCGGTCGCCGAGCACCGACTCGCTCGGCCCTTCCCGGCGTTGCCGGCGCCATCTTCGACAGGCACACGCATCCTGCGCCCAGGATGAGCCCGTACATGACGTGACCTTAAGGCGTTCTCATTTTCCCGGTCGCGGCATGGGTAAAACCCGAGTCGGAGGTGAGGCCTGTGAATGAGACGATCCCGGTCAACATCTATGAAGAAGAGAACCGCACCATGGTGGCCACACCGGTGCCAGGCATGGAGCCCGCGAATATTGGGATTGATGTGGATGGGCGGCAGCTCGTGATCAATTGCGGGCTACGCGGACCCGGGCAGGACCGGACCAAGGAATACTTCCTCCGCGAATGGAGGGTTGGTCCCTATCGCCGGATCGTGACTCTGCCGCGCCTGGTTGACGTCAGCCGCGCCAACGCGACCTACGATAACGGCGTGCTCGTGATCATCCTGCCGGTTCACGACATGCCGACGGTGGGAACGCTGGTGTTGGACAAGGTAGGCACGGCGAAGGGTCTGGTCATCGGGCACGTCGGCAGGGACCTGGTGCCGCCCCACCTCAGATGATCGGAGTGCTGATCACGAGCTTCGGGCCGTCGCTTCCATCTCGCGGAGGTACGGTGTCACGTCGCGTCCGCTTCCCCACAGCAGCAGCACGCCCATAACCCCGTACACGGGCAGATGGCCCACGAGTTCGACCCACCCCAGGAACGGGAGGGTCAGGTTGAACGGCAGCCAGGCCAGTAGGATGACGGGGCGCGTCGCGAGTCCCGAGGCCACGACCGCGCCGATCGCGACTTCCACGAGCCCGGCGGCAACCACGAAGTCCGCGTTCGAGAACGATGCAAATCCCAGTGCAGGCATGAAATTGAATGAGTGGCGCGCGAGGAATGCCTCGCCGAGCGAGACGTTCCAGAGCTTCTCGGTGAATCCCAACCAGGCGATCGCCGCGCCGGTCAGCATGCGAAGGATCGGTACGGCGCGGATGATGTGCGCCCGCCGCGGACGCAGAGGCGCGTCGAAGATCGCGTCCACCGAGTAGGGTCCTCGTCCGAAGATGAAGAGAAAGATCGCGATGCCCAGCAGTTCCAGGTGTTCGAGGGTGTCGAACAGGCCGAACACAAGCAGGCTGACGGGAAAGAGCAACGCCAGCACGATCGCGGCCGTGCGGGTCAAGGCGCCGTAGAAGAAACCGAGCGCGATCGCGATCTCCAGAAGGGCGACAAGCCCGCCGAAGAAGGACCACGACAGTGCCAGGTTAGGAGCGAAGAGCTGGCGCTGCACCCCCGAGACAATCAACGGCACGGCGACATGCACGGCAAGGATCAGCGGGATCCAGGCAAAGAGTCGGCGCAGGTGTTCCCTGGACTTTGCCAGGTCGGGGGGTGTAGGCGCCCTGGCGCGATTGCGCCAGAGCCTGTCGATGATGAACGCCAGACCGACCGCTGCGGCCGATACGGCGAGTGCCAGGAGCGTGCGGGTCAATGCCGGCGGGTCCAACCTGACGGGGTAGGGCGAAGGATCAACAAACCATTTCTCGTGGGCCAGGGCGGGTTGAACACACGCGAACAACAGAACAGCGGCGGCACACGCCGCACGGCGCCTTATCATGGATCCCGCGCGCGTTTTACCCATGGCCCCGCTGCTCAAACTGCCGGGTCTGTACGGAACGCATGCCGTAGGCGCAGAGCGCCGCGACCAGACCGCCGCAGCCGAGCACGCCATAGGCCCAGCCCCAGGTGGACGGAGGCATACCTGCCGGGTTGGTAGCGTCGAGCACGGCCCCAAACACCAGCGGCGCCACGGCGCCGGCGCCAAAGCCCAGGAACGAGCGGAGGGCGAGGGCCGAGCCCAGATACGCCGGCCGGACCGCTTCCGTGAGCGCGGCCGACAGCACGGGCGAGTCGCCGAGCGCCGCAAAAGCATACAGCGCCCCGACCGCCACGACGATAGTCGTGGGCCAGCCAATCATCCAGCCAAAGGCAAACGAGCACGCGGCACTGATCACGGCGAGAGCGAGCAGGACGGTGCGGCGGCCGAGACGATCGGAGAGGCGCCCCATCGTCGATGACGCGATCAGGCCCATGAGATGAAACGATGCCGCCAGGTACGCGGCTCCCGCCACGGCGCGGGCGGCCGACGATCCCGCCGCGGCGAAGCTCGCGGCGAGGAAGGCCGGGGTCCACGCCCACATGGTCAGCAGTTCCCAGTTGTGGAAGGTGTACCCGATGGTCAGGCGCATGGCGTCCGGGTTGCGCACCACCTCGGTGACGAATCGCAGATCGTCGCCGCGCGGGTGCACGACGTTCGGCATCGACCGCAGGGTCAGCCAGGCGATGATCACGCCGCCCAGATGTGCGCAGGCCGTGACCAGAAAGGTGAGTGGGTAGCCGCCGCGCGGCAGCGTGATCCCGGCGAGGGCGAGCGACAGCGCATATCCCAACGAGGAACTGGCGATGAGCCAGCCGACCGCCGCACCCCGGCGTGTTGGCCCATAGCGATCGGCGATCAGCATGATGGCGGTCGTGTACGTGCCCCCCTGGGAGAGACCGACCAGCGTGTTGAGGATGAGGCCAGAAAGGTACGATCGGGCAAGCAGCGCGAACGCGAAGACCGCGGCCGCGCTCAACGCCGCCGAGGCGAGAAAGACTCGCCGGGCGCTGGCGTGGTCGGCCAGCCACGAGAACCCCAGCAGCGAGACCGCAAAGCCGAGCTGAAACCCGGTGGCTATCGACCCGGCGGCCGTTCCTGTCATGTTCCATTCCGTTCGTAGCACGGGGAGCGTGGCCGCGTAGGTCGTGCCGATCACGTTCATGAATGTGCGCGACGCGCACAGTGAGACGAGCCAGGGGTCCCTCAACACCTGCGCCGGTGCGGAGCGCGTCACCGGTCGTCTCGCGAGGCTACGCGGCCAGGCGCCGCCAGGCCCAGCAAAAGCCCGTCAGAGCGTCGGCGCCAGAAGTTTCACCGATGCGCAACAGTCGCCGCACCGCCGCCCGCGTCGAGGCGGGCGATTGGCGGAAACTCCGCACCAGCGCGTGCCAGGGTTCCGCCGCGTCCCCGCTGCCGGCCGCCTCCAGGTACGCTGCGCTGATGCGCGTGGTGTGTGGCCGCGCCGCGTCGACTATCAGGGTGCGCGCAGCCGCCGCGCTCCCGGCGCCCACGAGCCTGGGCCAGATCCAGAGCGCGTAGAGGATGCCGATCAGCAGGTCGTCCCCGGATGGCGTCAGGCCGGGTCCGCGTCCCGCCACGTCCCGCGCGATGATCTCCGCGACCGCATCGCCGTGCCCGCGGCCGGAAAGCAGTTGGGCAATCGCCTCGAGCCCGCGCTCGAGCCCCTCGAGCACTCCTGTGTGGATCGTCGTCCGGACACGCGCCGGAGGCCTCGATCGCAAGAGTGCCACGATGCTGTCTCCCGGCGCGCCCGTCAGCACTTCATCGATCGCGGCGTCTCGTGCCCCCAGTGCCGGATCGACCATCGCGTCGCTGCGTAACTCGAGCGACGGATTCCACACCCTCGCGGCGTCGAGATGCACCGCGACGGGACCGAGCCACAGACGGCCTCCGGTCAGTGCGATCTCGGCGCCCGGCGAGAGTGCCCGCAGCGGGCCGAAGTCCTCAACGGTAATCGTGAGCGGTCCCGCTGCCAGATCGGCGGATGCCAGTGCCACGATGCGGCCGGCGAGGCTCAGATAGGCGCTTCGCTCGAAGGTGGCCAGGACCGTTCCGCGGGCAGAGCATCGCCGCAGATCTTCCAGCGGGGCTGCAAGGATCGTGGCGCCGATCCGGGTCGCTGCGGGCGCGCTCACGTGGTGCCGCGGTCTCGTCGGGCGGCGATCGGGTCCGCCGTGACGGCCCCCGTCGCGGCCGCCTGGACCGCCTCGACGATCGCCTGGTACCCCGTACACCTGCACAGATGCCCGCTGAGGGTTTCGCGGATGGTCTCGGCCGACGGATGAGGATCGTCCCGAAGCAACGCGTGCGCGCTCATCAGAAACCCCGGCGTGCAAAACCCGCATTGGAGCGCATGATGATTCATGAAGGCCTGCTGCAGGGGCGAGAGCGCGTCGATGGTCCCCAGGGCCTCGACGGTGGTCACCTCGCTGCCATCGGCCTGCACAGCAAAGAGCAGGCAGGATCGCACCGGCTGACCGTCCAGCAGCACGGTGCAGGCGCCGCAGACGCCGTGCTCGCAGCCCAGGTGGGTGCCGGTGAGGCCCACGTCTTCCCGGAGAAAGTCGGCAAGTGTGCGCCGAACCTCGACGGTGCTCGTGATCTCGCCCCCGTTGACACGCACGCGCACCGTGGCGTCCACACGCGGAGCCGGCGTGCCGCTGCGCTTGGGGCCGCGTGAGACCGTCCGCCGGCGCCTCATGCGTCCACCTGGACGCGTGCTGCCGCATCCACGAGGGCCCGGGCCGTCAGCACGCCCGCAACGTGCTTGCGATAGGCGGCGGTGGCGTGGATGTCGCTGTCCGGATCGAGCGCGCCTTCCACGATGCGTCCGGTCTCATCCGCATCGGACGCCGTGACGCTCCGCCCGAGGAGGTGCTGTTCTGCATCGGGCACGCGTATGGGCCCGGCGCCGACGCCGGTACAGACCAGTCGCGCCCAAGTGCACCGGCGATTGCCGTCGCACCGCACCAGCGCGGCGACGCCGACGAGCGCGAAGTCGCCGTGGCGGCGCGCGACCTCGTGAAACGCCCATCCGGCACCGGGGGGCTGCGAGGGAATGCGCACTTCCGTCAGCAGCTCATGGGACTCCAGCGCTGTGGTCAGGTACCCTGTGAAAAATCGCTCCGCCTCGAGGACGCGCTCGCCGCGGGCGCTCTGCAGCACAAGACGTGCGCCCAACAGCGCCGCCACCGCCGGGAGTTCGGCGGATGGATCTGCGTGCGCCAGGCTGCCGCCGACGGTTCCTCGTGTCCGGATCTGCGGATGCCCCACCCAGCGCAGCGCGTCTCGGAGCAGCGGCAGTCCCTCTGCGATGGTCGGGTCGAACTCTGCGGCGCGCTGGCGCGTCATGGCGCCGATCGTCACGCCCGCGCGCATGGCCTTGATGAATGCGAGATCGCTCACGCGGTTGATGTCGATGATGACCGACGCCCGCGCCAGCCGCATCGCCAGGAGCGGGACGAGGCTCTGACCCCCCGCCAGGACCTTCGCGTCCGCCCCGAACTGCTGCAGAGCATCGAAGGCTTCCTGGCGGCTGCGGGGCGCCAGGTATTTGAACGGAGCCGGCTTCATGCGCGCAGCAGATGGAGCAGCCGGGCGTGCGAGAGCGGCATCTCGGTGATCCGCGTGCCGAGCGCATCGTCGATGGCCGACGCAAAGACGGCGGGCACGGGGATCACACCGGCCTCGCCCGCGCCTTTCACGCCCAGCGGGTTCAACGGGGAGGGGGTCTCGAGGTGCCCGATCTCGATGACCGGGACCTCGGAGAGCGTCGGCAGCAGGTAGTCCATGAAGGTCTGGGTCAGCAGCTGACCGTTCTCGTCGTATATCAGCTTCTCGTAGAAGGCGCCGCCGATGCCCTGGGCCACGCCGCCGCGGATCTGGCCCTCCACGATCAAGGGGTTGATGATCTTCCCGCAATCATGGACGACCACGTACTTCTCGATGCGGATCGCCCCGGTCCCGCGATCGATATCGATGATCGCGGCGTGACAGCCGGACGCGAAGGTTCCCTGCGGCGGCGCGAAGTAGCGCGACGCCTCCAGGCCCGGCCCTTCCCACTCCGAGGGAATCGTGCCGCGCAGAGGGTTGGCCGCCACGGCCACGTCGCCGAGGGCTACCGAGCGCGCCGGTGCGCCGCGCACGAACACGCGTCCGCCGGCAAGTTCCAGATCATCGGGACGGGCTTCGAGCATGCTCGCGGCAACCGTGAGCGTTTTCTCGCGGACCGCGCGGGCCGCCAGCGCGACGGCGTTGCCGGCGACGACCGCGGCGCGGCTGGCAAAAGCCCCTGTGCCCCACCCAAACGCGCCTGAATCGCCCGTGGTGATCGCGACGTCGCGCACATGGACGCCCAGGGCGTCGGCGATGATCTGTGCGAACACCGTCGCGTGCCCCTGGCCCTGGGTCCCGACACTTGTTGCCGCGTAGACTTTCCCCGAGGACTCGACCGACACGCGGCAGCCCTCGTACGGGCCGATCCCGGTGCCTTCCACGTAGAGAGCCAGGCCCAATCCCATCGCACGCCCGTCGCGCCGCGCCGCCGCCTGCCGCGCCGGCCATGCGGCGTACCCGATCATCTCGAGGGTTTTCGCGAGGACGGCCGGGTAGTCTCCGCTGTCGTAGATCAGCCGCGTGTTGTCCTGGAAGATCAAGCCTCCCAGATCGTAGGGAAACTCGTGCGGTTGGATGAGATTCCGGCGCCGCACCTCTGCGCGATCGATGCCCAGCTCCCGCGCCACGCGATCCAGCAGGCGTTCCATGACGAAGACGCCGTGCGGCCGTCCGGCCCCGCGATACGGGCTCACCTGCGTTTTGTTGGTGAACACGGCTTTGAACTCGGCGTGGTAGTTCGGGATCTTATAGGGCCCCGGCAGCTGCGTGCTGGCGACGATGGGGACGATCAAGCCGTAGGCGATGTACGCGCCCGCGTCGTGCAGAAAGACCGTGCGGACGCCCAGGATGCGTCCTTCGTCATCCACCGCAATCTCCGCGTCGTGGATCTGTTCCCGTTCATGGTTGGTGGCGACGAAGTGCTCCCGGCGGTCTTCGATCCACTTGACAGGCCGGCCCAGCACCATGGCCGCATGTGGGATCAGAATCTCCTCCGGGTAGCACATCATGATCTTGGGACCAAACCCGCCGCCGATATCCGGGGCGATCACCCGGATGCTGCTCTGCGGCAGAGCCAAGAGCCCGCCGAGGAAGTTGCGGATGCGGATCGGCGCCTGCGTCGAATCCCACACCGTCAGATACCGCGCGCGTCCGTCCCACTGCGCCACGACGCCCCGCGTTTCGATCGGGGACGATGAGCCGCGATCCACGACGAAGCGCTCGCGGAAGACGTGCGCCGCGCGCGCGAATGCTTCTTCCACGTTGCCCACACGCTGCGTGTGGTGCGCGGCCACGTTGGTCGTCAGGTCCTCGTGAACCGTCGGGCCCCCCGGCCGCGCGGCGTGCTCGAGATCCACCACCGGGGGCAGCGGCTCGAACTCCACCTCGACAAGATCCGCGCCGTCCTCGGCAACATACCGGCTGTCCGCCACCACCATCGCGATCGGCTCACCGACGTGATGGACGAACGTGCCGGCGAGCGCAACCTGCGTCTTGTGGTGGACCAGCGCCGGATGAGGAATGAGCGGGGGGAGCGGCCCGCGGATGCGCTCCGGCAGGTCGGCGGCGGTGAGCACCGCCGCCACGCCCGGAAGCGCCTTCGCCGCCGCGGTCTCGATGCGTACAACGCGCGCGTGAGCATGGGGGCTGCGGACGAAGGCGGCATGCAGCAGGCGCGGAAGGTGAATGTCGTCGACGTACGTGCCCATGCCGGCCAGCAGGCGGGGGTCTTCGTTCCTCGTCACCCGCTCGCCAAACCAGCGCGTCGCCATGAGGCGGTAGAGTTTCGCGCCACTTTGAGGGCGCTCCTTCCAGGGGTGCGCAACGCGCGTCCCGCCAAGGAAGCGGCGAGTTCGCGGCAAATGAGATAGGGAGCACAATGGAGGATCCGAGATGCGCCGGCACCCGATGATCTTGACAGTCCTTACGGCACTGTTTGCGGCGGCCTGTGGCCTCATTGAGACTGTACCACCCGCACCTGTACCACCCGCACCCACGAGCGAGCTCTACGTGGCCAACAACGGGAACAACAGCGTCACTGTATACGCCGCGACGGCGAACGGGAACATCGCGCCGATCCGCACGATCAGCGGTGGGGCGACAGGCTTGAATGGTCCAAGCGGTGTAGCGCTGGACGGCGCAGGCAACCTCTACGTGGCGAACTTCTCTCCCTTTCCCATTCCCAGCCACAGCGTGACGGTCTACGCCGCGGGAGCGAACGGAAATGTTGCGCCGATCCGGACGATCAGCGGCGCGGCTACCGGATTGAACATGCCGGCAGACGTGGTCACAGACGGGGTGGGCACTCTGTACGTGGCCAACAACGGCGGAAACACGGTGACGGTGTACGGGGCTGGCGCGACCGGCAACGTGTTCCCCATTCGCACGATCATCGGTGCGGCCACCGGGCTGAGCGGTCCCACGGGCCTCACCGTCGATGGCGTCGGCATCCTGTACGTGACCAACCCTGTCGGTGTTGACCCACAGCGTGACGGTCTATGCTGCGGGGACGGATGGAAACGCGGCGCCGAACAGAACGATCAGCGGCGGGGCCACAGGCCTTAACGCTCCTCGTGGCGTGATCCTGGACGGCACAGGCGCACTCTATATCGCCAACGGCAACAACAGCGTGACGGTCCATGCGGCGGGGGCGAACGGAAACGCAGCGCCCATCCGCACGATTATCGGCTCGAGCACCGGGTTGAACAATCCCTTTGGAATTGCCCTCCGACCGTGACCGGTCTGCCGTCGCCAGGGCCGAGGGGTTACTATGGTAGAAACCCAGTCGCAAGCGTAGGAGGTTCTGGCGTGGCAATCGCGGCAGGCGAGCAGGTCTACAAGAACTTCATCGGGGGCCGCTGGCAGGAGTCGACCGCGGGTCGCGTCGTCGCCAACCGCGATCCCGCGACCGGCGAGGTGCTGGGGCAGGTGCCTTTGTCGACCCGCGAGGAAGCCCGCGCCGCGGTCGATGCGGCCGCCGGGGCGTATCCCGGCTGGCGCGATACTCCCGGCCCGGTGCGGGGCAAGCTCTTATTCAAAGTTCTAGAAATCTTCGAGCGGGAGATGCCGCGCCTGACCGAGGCGCTCACGCGTGAAGAAGGCAAGACGCTCGCCGAGTCGCGTGGAGAGCTGCAGCGCAGCCGCAACATTCTGGAGTACATCGCCGGCGAAGGCAGGCGGCTGCGCGGCGAGACGCTCCCCAGCGAGCTCGCAAACACATTCACGTACACCAAGCGCGAGCCGTTGGGCGTCGTCGCGCTCATCAGCCCATGGAACTTCCCGGTCGCGATCCCGATCTGGAAGATGGCCCCGGCGCTTGTCTGCGGGAACACCGTGGTCTTCAAACCCGCGACGCTCACACCATGGACCGCGTCATTGCTGATGGAGATTTTCCAGGAGGCCGGGCTTCCCGACGGCGTCCTGAACATGGTGATCGGCCAGGGCAACACGGTTGGCGAGGAAATCATCACCCACCCGGCCGTGCGCGCGGTGTCGTTCACCGGGTCGAACGAGGTTGGGTCCAAACTCTACACCCTGGCGGCCTCGAGGGGCGTCCGCGTGCAGGCCGAGATGGGCGGCAAGAACCCGGTCGTGGTGCTCGACGACGCGGATCTCGACCTCGCGCTGGCCGGAGTGATCCAGGGCGCCTACGGCTCGACGGGGCAGCGATGCACCGCGACCAGCCGTGTGATCGTGACCGAAGGCCTGGCGGATGACTTCGTCGCCGATGTCGCCCGACGTGCCGCGCGTATGGTGTCTGGCCATGGCCTGGACCCGGCTACGGAGATCGGCCCTTCGGTCGACGAGTCACAGATGAAGACAGTCCTCCGGTACATCACCATCGGGCAGGAAGAAGGCGCGCGTCTTGTCACCGGAGGGGACCGTCTGACCGGCGGTGCGCAGGCAGGCGGCTATTTCGTGGCGCCGACAGTGTTCGATCACGTGACGCCGACGATGAGGATATTTAAGGAAGAGATCTTCGGTCCGGTGCTCGCGGTCTGCCGCGTCCCCGACTTCGACGTGGCCATCGAGGCGGCGAACGCCGTGCCCTACGGCCTGGCGTCATCGATCTACACCCGTGATCTGACCAAGGCCATGCGCTTCGTCGACCGCAGCGAGGTCGGCATCGTGCATGTCAACCAGGCCACCGTCGGCGGCGAGGCCCACCTGCCGTTTGGAGGAACGAAAGCCACCGGCGTCGGCCCGCGCGAGCAGGGGAGTGTGGCCATCGACTTCTACAGCGAGCTCAAAGTCGTCTACGTGGATTACACGGGAACCGGGCGGAAGGGTAATCTGTATTAGAGATTCTGACGATCTCCGAAACGTTCAATATAAGGATGCGTCGAATCTCAACGCGCGCATTCGACTTCACCGTTTCAGCACGAACCCCTATGGGTGGTGGTCGTGGGTCTTTGATCGGTTCAATCTTCCCCCGGCGAGCCGGATTCTTGAATTGGGTTGCGGCACCGGCAGTCTTTGGATCGGAAACGCCCACCGCGTTCCCGACGACTGGGAGATCACGCTCTCAGACTTCTCTCCAGGGATGTTGCAGGAGGCGCAACGCAATCTTGGTGAGCGCCGCAGCCGGTTCACATTCGAGGTGATCGATGCCCAAGCGATTCCTTTTGAGGCCGGGAGTTTCGATGCAGCCATCGCTATTCTCGTGATGCAGCACGTCCCAGATCTGAATCAAGCCCTCTCTGAAATCCATCGGGTGCTTCGTCCGGGTGGACGCTTCCTTGTTGGAGCCACAGGCAGGGATCACATGCATGAGCTCCGGGAGCTCATCAATATGTTTGGCAGCACCCACCCGTGGAGCCTAGACAGGTTCTCCCTCGAGACCGGACCCGAGCTGCTTTCGAAGTGGCTTCGTGAGATCGCGCTCTTTCGGTACGAGGATTCCCTGATGGTGACCGAAACGCAGCCGCTCCTCGATTATGTCCTGTCGATGAGATCGCATCCGGTCGGCGAGAGATGGTCCGAATTCGTCAAGCTGGTCGAACGGGAAATTGATTCGAAGGGCTCGATCTGTATCACGAAAGATGTCGGGGTCTTCGACGCGAGAAAAGCTCGGGTCCAGGACCTGCTGGACGCCTGGCGGGCGCCGTGACCGCCGCAACCCCGCGCTCTCTCGCGGCGCCACCGCGCACGGCCCGGCGGTCATGGTTGTCGCTCGCGTTGATAGCCGCTATTGTCGTCATCTGGGAAGGCGCGAAGGCTCTCTTCAACATCCCGACGTACATGCTGCCGCACATCCATGAGATCCTTGGCGATTTCTTTCGGCGCGGCGGGCGGGGCGAACTGTGGCTGCTGATCATGGCCCAGAACGCGGCGTATACGGCGTGGGAGGCTCTCATCGGGTTTCTGCTGGGGGGCGTCGCGGGACTGGCCCTCGCCGTGACCTTCGCCCGATGGCGGCTGCTGGAGCGCGGACTGCTGCCGTACGTGATCGCCTCGCAAACGGTCCCGATCCTCGCGATCGCGCCGATGGTCGTCGTCTGGCTGGGGACCTCCTGGGTCTCCAAGGCCGTCATCGCGGCCTACCTCACCTTCTTCCCGGTGACGATCAACATGCTTCGCGGCTTCCACTCTGTGGATCGCGACGCGCTTTCCCTCATGCGGGCGCTGGCCGCGGCGCCGCGGCAGATCTTTGTCAAGCTGCAGTTTCCTGCGGCGCTGCCCTACCTCTTTACCGCGCTGCGCATCTCGGCGACGGCCAGCGTCATCGGCGCGATCATCGGCGAGCTGCCCGTCGGCAGCCGGTTCGGCATGGGGGTCGTCATCATCAACGCGGCCCAATACTACAATTGGCGGCCCGCGAACCTGTGGGCCGCGATCCTCGTGTCCGCGTCAATCGGTATCGTGTTCTATCACGCGGTGGCGGCCGTCGAGCGGCGCGTCGTCACCTGGCGGCCGGCGGACGCGGAACAGTGGCAGGCGTAGACGGCCCAATCATAGAGGTCCGCGACGTGGGAAAGACCTTCGGTCGCGGCACGGAGACCACCCACGCCCTGCGGGACGTAACACTGGCCGTTGCGCCGGGCGAGTTCGTGTCCATCATCGGTCCCTCCGGGTGCGGGAAGTCGACCCTCCTGCGCATCGTGGGCGACCTCGTGGAACCGTCCAGCGGCGCCGTCTCGGTCAAAGGCAAGACGCCCCGACAGGCCCGCCTCGATCGCGACTACGGCATTGTCTTTCAGACCCCGGTCCTCTACGAGTGGCGCACCGTGCTGCGCAACGTCGAGTTGCCTCTGGAGGTCATGGGACGGCCCCGCGTCGAGTGGGACCGTCGCGCGCGAGAGATGCTGCAGCTCGTGGGTCTCCGGGACTTCCATCGTCATTATCCCTGGCAGCTCTCGGGTGGCATGCAGCAACGCGTGGCGATTGCACGTGCGCTGGTCTTCAACCCGTCGATCCTGCTCATGGACGAGCCCTTTGGAGCCCTAGATGAGCTCACCCGCGAGCGCCTGAATCTCGAGCTGCTCACCATCTGGAGCCAGACATCCGCGACCGTGCTGTTCATCACCCACAGCATCTCGGAGGCCGTCTTTCTCTCCAATCGCGTGATGGTGATGAGTCCTCGGCCGGGCCGGATCGAACGGACCGTAACGGTGGATCTTCCCCGGCCGAGAACGGCGCACACGCGCGCGTTGCCGAGATTCTTTGAACTCGTGACGCAGGTGCGCGAGGGGCTGCGGGAAGATCCCGCCGTCGCCGCGGGGCGCGACGTGGTGGGTGAGCCCACCTAGGCATGGCCCGCCCGCACGTCGTCCCGTTGGCCCGCCGCTCGCGCGTGCTGCGCGACTACATCCCGCCGGCGGTCGCCTTCATCATTGCGATCCTCCTGTGGGAAGCCGCCGTCTACGGTCTGAAGATTCAGTTCTACCTGCTGCCGGCCCCGCACGTGATCGTTCAAACCTTTCGCGAGCAGGCCGCGGTGCTCGTCGAGTCCGGCCTCTATACGTTTCGCGAGGCGCTCATTGGATACGCGCTCGGGTGTGGGGCAGGCGTGCTCGCCGCCGTGGCGGCGAGCCGGTCACCGGCATTTGCCGACCTGATCCTCCCCTATGCCATCGCGTCCGCCTCGGTGCCGATCATCGCGCTGGCGCCGCTGGCGATCGTGTGGTTCGGCGTCGAGCAGGGATCGAAGATCGCGATCGTGACGCTGATGACCTTCTTCCCGACATTCATCAGCACCCTGCGCGGGTTGTTCACCGTCTCGCCGCAGAGCCTGGAGCTGATGCGCAGCTACGCCGCGGGCGAAGGGCACGTCTTCGTCAAGCTGCGGCTCCCAACGAGCCTCCCGTACATGTTCAACGCCTTCAAGGTAGGGACCACCCTCGCCATGATCGGCGCCGTGGTGAGCGAATTCTTCGGCGGGCCGGCCAAGTCGCTCGGCGTGTACATCAAATCGACCGCCGCGCTGTTTCAGACGCGGCAGGCGTGGTCGGCGATTCTGATGGCGTGCGCGCTCGGACTGGCGTTCTACGTGGTCGTCGTGGTCGTGGAGCGGCTCGTCATGCCCTGGCATGTCTCCGCACGGGAGCAGTAGATGAAGGCGCTCTTCCCGCCGCGCGGATCGCGTGAAGCAGGTGAGATCAGCGGCGCGCCGAAGGGCTCATACCGCCGAAGCATGGCAATGTGAGGGGAGGCCGGAGTATGCGGAAGCGGTGGGAATGGCTGACGCTTGTCGCACTCATCGTTTTTGCGACCGCGGCGTGCGGACAGCGACAGGCGGCGGTCGACACGGCGAAGGTCCGCGTACAATTGAAGTGGGTGACGCAGGCGCAATTCGCGGGCTACTACGCCGCAAAGGAGAAAGGCTACTACACGCAGGAGAATCTCGACGTCACGATTCAACCCGGCGGCCCGGACATCGTGCCCGAGCAGGTCGTGGCCGGTGGCGGGGCCGAGTTCGGGCTTGACTGGCTGCCCAGCCTGCTGTCTTCGCGCGACCAGGGTGTCCCGCTGGTCAACATCGCGCAGGTCTTCACTTACAGCGGCATGCGCCAGGTCTCGTGGAAGGACTCCGGCATCACGAGCCCCGCGGACTACAAAGGCAAGAAGATCGCGGTCTGGTTCGGCGGAAACGAGTTTGCCCTGCTGGCGACGCTGGAAAAATACAAGCTGGACCGCAACAAGGACGTCACCTTGGTCCAGCAGCCCTTTGACATGAACCTGCTGCTCAAGAAGGAGGTCGCGGCGGCGTCCGCCATGACGTACAACGAGTACAAGCAGGTACTCGACGGCGGCGCGAAGCCCGAAGATCTCTTCGTGGTCGACTTCAACCAGGAAGGCACCGCGATGCTGGAGGATGGCATCTTCGTCAAGGAAGACTGGCTGAAGGACGCCAAGAACAAGGAGATCGCCGCCCGCTTCCTGCGCGCGACGCTCAAGGGATGGGAGTACTGCCGCGACAACGCGGCCGACTGTGTGGAGATCGTGCTCAAACAGAGCCCCACGCTCCCCAAGCCGCACCAGACGTGGATGATGACCGAGATCAACAAGCTCATCTGGGGCCCGCCCCCGCCGACGACCCCGTTCGGCAAGATGGACCCGGCGGCGTTTCAGCGCACCGCCGACATCGCCCTGAAGTTCGGCGTCATCAAGAAGCCGGCCGATGCGGGCGCCTACACGCACGAGATCTGGGAGATGGCGACGAAGAAGTAACTCTCGACTGGGAAGACGATGGTGTGGGGGCGGGAAAGAACACCCGCCCCCGCGCGCGTCAGCGCGACATCTGCTCGGAGCGTGGAGTGTCGCTATCGAGTCGGCCGGCGAACAGGCGCCAGATCTCCCGGCTTGAAGACGCCGATCTGAAAGATGCGGTTGTGAATGGGCCCTTGGCTCGGCTTGTTGACGAGGCCGAACTGCAGTCCCAGGTCGTGATAGCGGACGAGCGTGATCTCGTCCTGAGTGTAGGTGTACTCCTTGTAAGCTTTGCCGTAGACGGCTTCCATCTTTCCGCGTGGGTGCAGGAGCGAGACGCCTTTCTCCGTGCGGTACTTGTCCGACGTGCCGAACGCGCTGATGACGCGAACGGCTTTCGACGCCATGGACACCGACACCCACAGGCCCTCTGCGCGCCATTCGTACAGAATGATGCCATCCGGCGGAAACTCGTCGCGCTTTGGACGGATCCCGATCGCGGCGGTGATCTGGTCCACCGTCATGCTGAGGCGTGCGGGGCCAACGCGCTGACCGGCGACGATCAGTGCATCGCCCAACGGATTGGTGCCGGGCTTGGGCTCGTCGATGCCGCCTCCGCCCTCGCCCGGGGCGGCGACAACGGCCGCGCCGTGAGGTGTTCCGCCCAGAAGTGCGCCGAGGCAGCAGGCAATCAGGACTATGCGTAGCGTCGTCATGGAAGCACCCCGCAGGATGACTCGGTCTCTCTGGCAAATGTACTCAACATCCATTATGCCCAAGGCAGAGGTTATCAGAACAGGGGGCCGATGCGGCGGCCGTTTGCCTCGGGAGTCCCCCGGGGTAACATTACTTGAGGGCGCAAAATCGCATGCGCGCGCTCTCGAGATGACATGTGCATCAGGGAGGGAACGTCAATGCGGACGAACCTGACCGCACTCATCGTACTCATGGCGGTGGGAAGTCTCGTCATGGGAGTCACCCGTCCTGCGTTCGCCGAGCTCGGAGATATCTCGGTGGGCGGCGTGTGGTCGTTCCGGCTCACGCGCGGAATCGCGGGGATGTCCCTGACAGACCGCGTCGCCGACGTTGAGCGGAGAATCACAAACGTTCTGAGCAACCCCCGGTACCGCGAGAGGGGGGTGACGCTCACGGTGCGGCCGGTCGGCCCGAGCGCTGCGATCATGGTGGAGGACGCGGTGATTCTCACGGTGACTCCAGAAGACGCGGCCGACACCGGCGTCAAGGTCACGACGCTGGAGCTCGCCCGACAATGGGCCCGACGGCTGGTCGGCGGAATCAACAAGGCCTTTCCCGCCACATTCGCCGCTTTCTAGCCGGCGCTTTTTACCCTCCGACCGGTCATCACCCGGAGGGCAGGTGGGGACGTGGGTTCTTGCCTGCGTCCCTGTTTCCTTATTATGCTGAGACCTGTCGAGCTGCCGGGCATGCGGCGCTGAGCACAGAGGAGGCGATCGGTGAAGATTGAAGGCGAGTATCGGTTTTCGGCGCCCCGCGAGGCGGTCTGGGCGGCCCTCAATGATCCAGACGTTCTCGCCAAAACAACACCGGGGCTCAAGCAGTTGACGCCCGCGGGCGATAACATCTTCGACGCCCTCATCGAGCTGGCCGTCGGCCCGGTCAAAGGCTCCTACCAGGGCAAGGTGCGCATTACCGATCAGGCTCCCCCGGAGCGTATGACCATCGTCGTCGAGGGCGGCGGGCGCGCCGGGACGATCAAGGCGAGCGGCGGCCTGACCTTGCGGGATAACGGCGATGCCACAACCACCGTCCACTATGTCGGCGACACCCAGGTCACGGGGACATTGATGAGCATTGGACACCGCCTCATCCCGGGCGTGGCCAAGCAGCTCGCCGGCGAATTTTTCAAAGCCCTCGAGCGTGAAGTGAGCCGCCGCGGGAATTCCCCGCGATGATCCCGGCCGCGTTCACCTATCATCGGCCACGGACGGTCGAGGCCGCGCTTCGCCTGTTGGCCGACCATGGCGCCGACGCGAAAGTGCTGGCAGGGGGACAGAGTCTTCTCGCCCTGATGAAGCTGCGCCTCGCCGCGCCCGCCCACCTCATCGATATCGGTCGGATCGCGGCGCTGCGGCGCATCCGCGTGCGCGACGGCCGCCTGCACGTGGGGGCGCTGGCAACGCACTGGATGGTCGAATCGACTGCCGCGGTGCGCCGTGCCGCGCCCGGGCTTGCCGAGACCGCGGCGGCCATTGGGGATCTCCAGGTGCGCAATCTCGGCACCGTTGGCGGCAGCCTCGCCCACGCCGATCCCGCGGCCGACTACCCTGCGATGGTACTCGCGCTGGACGCCGAGTTCGCCCTGCAGGGCCGCGACGGAGCCCGGACCGTGCCGGCGTCGGAGTTCTTCCGGGGCGTCATGACGACGGCGCTGCGGCCCGGAGAATTGCTCATCGAGGTTGTCGTCCCGGTCGGGTCGACCGCGTTTGGCGCGGCTTATTTAAAAATGCCAAACCCGGCATCGGGGTTCGCCTTGGCCGGCGTGGCCGCCGCGGTCGGGCTGGATGGCGACGGGCGCGCGGCGCACGTACGCGTTGGTATCACCGGCGTTGCTCCGACCGCCTACCGCGCGAAGGCCGTTGAGGAGGGCGTCGCGGGCCAGGACCCAACCGACGAGCGGCTGGCGCAGGCCTCGGGCGCCGCTGCAGACGGCATCGATGCGAACACGGACATCCACGCCGGCGCGGCCTACCGTCTGCATCTGGCCCGGGTGCTCACCCGGCGGGCATTGATGCTGGCCCGGGATC
Source organism: Armatimonadota bacterium (assembly GCA_052386995.1). GTDB lineage: Bacteria > Sysuimicrobiota > Sysuimicrobiia > Sysuimicrobiales > Humicultoraceae > JBQTJP01. Next base: position 2,646 of record JBQTJP010000053.1, on the reverse strand, counting down.
GGGCTCGGGGCGGGCGCTCGAGACGAACTTCCGCCGGAGGTGCAGGATAAGGCGGCCCACGGTCGTAACCCCCTAGTCAACCGGCCACGTCTCATTCATACGCGGGCTCCCGGCACGCGCCCGCCAGCAAATCACCGGAAGGGAGCGAAGACGATGATCCCTGCCGCCTTCGAATACTTCTCCCCCACCTCAATCAACGAAGCGACCGCCCTGCTCGCCAGACACGGCGAAGACGCAAAGATCCTCTCCGGAGGCCAGAGCCTCATCCCGTTGATGAAGCTGAGGCTGGCAACCCCCAGGCACATCATCGATATCAACCGCATTCAGGGCCTCTCGCATATACGCGAGGCCGACGGGGTGCTCGCCATCGGTGCACTCGTCCGGGAGTCCGATCTCGAAGAGTCCGACCTCATCCGCTCGAAATACCCAATTCTCCACGACACCAGCAAGATGATCGCCGACCCTCTCGTGAGGAACCTGGCCACGGTGTGTGGCAACGTGGCCCACGCCGACCCCGCCAACGACCACCCCGCGACGATGCTCGCCCTGGGCGCCGAAGTGGTGGCCGTTGGACCGAAGGGCGCGAGACGCATCCCCATCGCGGGGTTTTTCACAGGTCCCTTTGCCACGGCGCTGGCGCCCGACGAGATCCTCACGGAGATCAGGATTCCTGCGCCACGCCCCCGCAGCGGCGGAGCCTATGTCAAGCTTGAGCGGAAGGTTGGAGACTTCGCCACCGTCGCCGTAGCGGTCCAGGTCACCTTGAGCGCAAATGGAAACTGCGAGTCGGCCGGCATCGGGCTCACAAGCGTGGGGGTAACGCCGATCAAGGCGAAGCGGGCCGAAGGAGTGCTCGTCGGCAAACGCCCAGACGAGCGGACCATCGCGCAGGCGGCAGCGCAGGCCGCCGAGGAGTCCGAGCCCACGGAAGACCTCCGAGGACCGGCAGAGTACAAACGTGATCTCGTCAGGGTGCTGACGGCCAGGGCGCTCAGAAAAGCGCTTGAGCGCGCCGGCGGCGGGAGGTGAAGACGATGCGCGTAGACGTTACCATCAACGGAGCGAAGCACGGCGCCGACGTCGAGCCGAGGCTCCTCCTCGTGCACCTCATCCGCGACGTCCTGCGGCTGACCGGGACGCACATCGGCTGCGACACCACCCACTGTGGGGCGTGCACCGTCCTCCTCGATGGGCGGCCGGTCAAATCGTGTACGGTCTTTGCGGTGCAGGCTCATGGCCGAGAGATCATGACCGTGGAGGGTTTGGAACAGGACGGAAAGTTGCATCCGGTGCAGGAAGGCTTCATGGCGGAGCACGGCCTCCAGTGCGGCTACTGCACGCCCGGTATGCTGATGACCAGCTACGCGTTCTTGAAGAAGAACTCAAGCCCATCGGAGGATGAAATCCGGTGGGCCATATCGGGCAACCTGTGCCGCTGCACCGGTTACGTCAATATCGTCAAGTCCGTCGAGCACGCCGCTGCCAAGGCGCGGCAGGGAGGGGCATGATGGCGCCCAAGACGTCGCCCGAAGTTGGAGGGATGGGGCACTCGGTGAAGCGCAAGGAAGATCCCCGCTTCATCAGGGGCAAGGGCACCTATGTCGATGACATTCAGTTGCCCGGCATGCTCTACCTCGACATCGTTCGCAGCCCGTTCGCCCACGCCAAGATCAAGAACATCGATAGCTCCAAGGCCATGGCCATCCCCGGTGTGCTCGCCGTCATCACCGGGGCGGATCTGGCCAAGTACAACCTCCACTGGATGCCGACCCTGATGTCCGACACCCAGATGGTGCTGCCTGTGGAGAAGGTGATGTACCAGGCGCAGGAGGTGGCGGCGGTCCTGGCCACGGACCGGTACATCGCCGCGGATGGGGTCGAGGCGGTGGAGGTGGAATACGAGCAGCTCTCCGTCGTCGTGGATCCCAAGAAGGCCCTGGAGCCCGGCGCCCCGGTGCTCCGCACCGACAAGAAGGATAAGAAGGACAATCACATCTGGCATTGGGAATGGGGCGACAAAGCCGCCACCGAACGCGCCTTCAAAGAGGCGGAGGTAACGGTCAAAGAGCAGATCTACCTTCCGCGCATCCACGTGGCCTCGATTGAGACCTGCGGCTGCATCGCCCAGTTCGACAAGGTCTCGGGCAAGCTGACGGTCTGGATGACGACCCAGGCGCCCCACGCGATCCGCACGGTCTTCGCCCTGGTGGCGGGCCACGTCGGCCTGGCCGAGCACAAGATCCGGATCATCTCCCCCGACATCGGCGGTGGGTTCGGGGGTAAGGTGCCTGTTTACCCGGGCTACGTGATCGCCGTCGCGGCGTCGGTGCTGACCGGCGCGCCGGTCAAGTGGATGGAAGACCGGATGGAGAACCTTCAGGCCGATTCGTTCGCGCGCGACTATCACATCAGCGCCGAGCTGGCGGCAAAGAAGGACGGGACGCTCACGGCGCTGCGGATCAAGACGATCGCCGACCACGGCTACGCCGACGCCGCGGCCAATCCCTCAAAGTTTCCCGCGGGACTGTTCCACATCTGTACCGGCTCGTATGATTTCAAGGCCGCGCACGTGGAGGTCGATGGGGTCTACACGAACAAGCCGCCGGGCGGCATCGCCTACCGCTGCTCGTTCCGCGTGACCGAGGC
>JBQTJP010000052.1:0-35254 GCA_052386995.1 Armatimonadota bacterium | reverse complement strand
CGCGCAAACACCATACTCACCTCCTGCAGGAGACCCAAGCAGCGATCGCGGGGAGGTTCGAGGCAGGTCCACCCCTTCCTCCCGGACATGAAAGGGCGTGGCGCGTTCTGCAAGAAGGTTGGCGTGTTGTGCAATTGACCGCCGTCACTGCGCCTCGCATACTGGGCGCGGTCGTCGTTCCAAGCACCATCGGAGGAAGAGATGAGTCGCACGGAAGTTCAAAAAGGCACTCGCCTGTAAGGTCCCCATGGGGCTGGCCGAGGCGTTGCGGGAAGCCGGGCTGTCACCCGTAGAGGTGCTCGCAACCGCTGGGCTTCCGTCACGGCTCCTCGACACCCCCGGCCAGCGGGTGGCGGTACCGCAGTACTTCGCGCTGTGGCGGGCCATCCAGGTGTTGTCTACATACAAGCGACTCCTCAGCCCCGAAGACCTCGTGGTACGCGTCGACGACGCGGCGAAACAGGTCGTGTTGACGTACGAATGGCCGCCGTACGAGACGTCCTTGCCGCAAGTTCTCGTCGACACCGAGCTCGCCTTCATCGTCGAAATGTGCCGGCGCGGCACGCGCTGCGCGGACCTCACGCCGCGCGAGGTCCACCTTCACGCCTCCGCGCTCGAAGAGGGAGCCGACCACGCCGCCTTCTTCCGCTGCCCGATCCGGCTCGGCGCCGTGAAGAACGCGATAGTATTCGCCGCCGAGGACACCGCGAAGCCGTTCGTCACGTTCAATCCGCAACTGCTGAACGCGCTGGTCCCCTACCTCCAAGCGAATACTCCTCCCTTCCCCACCTTAGTCGTCGCGCGTATACGCTCCGTCATCGCCCAGCGGCTCCGCGGGCAACGACCGACGGCGCGCACGGTGGCCAGGGAACTGGCGATGAGCATGAGGGCGATGCAGCGCCTCCTCAAAGACAACGGGACGTCCTTCCGTCAGGTGCTCGACGCGGTCCGCAACGAGCACGCACGTGGGTACCTCAGCTCGACGTCGTTCGGCGACGGCGAGGTCTCGTTTCTTCTCGGCTTCGAGGATCCGAATTCGTTCTACCGAGCGTTTCGTTCGTGGAACGGGATGTCGCCGAGCGAGTTTCGCCGGTGCCCCGATGTCCGACACTAGGCGGGAGGAGCACGATGAACAGACTGAGGGATCTTAGATTCCTGTTTGCCGTCGTCGCGGTGCTCGAATGGATCTACGCGGCCATCGGGATACTCACCCCACCAAGCATGGTCCTCTCGGTGACCGGCTGGGTTTTGAACGCTGATGGTCAGTGGCTCGCCAAGTTGCTGGGCATGGCGCTCGCGTCCCAAGCGTGGATCGCATGGACCTTGAGGAAGGACCCCCATCTTGGCGTCGCCAAAGCGCTCGCGTTCTACCAGATCGGCAGCGCGACCATCGATTAGGTCATGTGGCTGCTCTTGCGTGACCAGGGGATCTTTTCAACTACCGCCGGACGTGTTGGGGTCCTTGTTGCCGTCCCAACACACTACCTATTGGGGCTGCTCCTGGTGTTGGCCATCAGAGACGCCTCTAAAGGAGGTCCAAAATGATTCAACATGCAGTCTATGACGACGTTTGTGCGGATGGCTGGTATCTACAATGCCAGCGCTGTGCTGGTCTTCCTGACACACCAGGCGTTCTTCCCTTTCTTGGTGTCACGTTACCCCACTCCCCGTTTTGGGTGTGGCTGCCGGCCCTCATGGGGCTCTTTGCAGGCCTCGTGCTCTTTCTCTCCTCGCGAGACCTTGAGAAGTACGGCGCGTTTCCCTATTGGAATGGGATTGTCCGGTTGATTTTCGTTGTGGCCGCCTTCTCACTCGACTTTGGTGGAAGCGCTGGCACTTTCATCGGGTTGCTGGCACTGGGGGATCTGCCTTTGGCGATCGGTTGCCTTGTCGGCTTGCCGAGAGCGTTGAACCGGACCCACTGGGACCTCATAACGAACAGGGGATAACTTCTCAAAGGTTGGTCCGACCGGCGCTCGAATCCCTCCCCATGGGCCAACTCGACAACAAGATCGCGATCGTCACCGGCGGCGCGCGCGGGATCGGACTTGCGATCGCCAAGCGCTACGTCACAGAAGGCGCCAGGGTCGTCATTGCCGACATCAACGATAAGGTAGGCGCGGCGAGCGCGGCTGCGCTCGGCGGCAATTGCCGCTTCGTCAAAGCCGACGTCGGCGAGGCAGGCGAGGCGCGCAGGCTCGTAGCCGAAGCCATTTCGCTCGGCGGCGTCGACATCGTCGTCAACAACGCCGGCATCATTCATTCCGCGGACTTTCTCGACATCTCGGAGGCTGATTTCGACCGCGTGCTGCGTGTAAACCTCAAGGGCGCGTTCCTGGTCGGTCAGGAGGCGGCCAGGCAGATGGTGGCGCAGGTGAAGGCCGGCAAGGCGCCCGGCACTATCATCAACATGAGCTCGATCAATGCGGTCGTCGCGATCCCCAACCAGGTGCCTTACTGCGTGTCCAAAGGCGGGCTCGACCAGCTCACGAAGGTCATGGCGCTGTCGCTCGCGCCTTACGGCATTCGGGTCAATGCCATCGGCCCGGGCTCCATCATGACCGAAATCCTGCAGGCGGTCGCCACCGACAGGGAGGCGAAACGCCGCCTGCTGGCACGCACGCCGCTCGGACGGATTGGTGACCCTGAGGAGATCGCTGCCGTCGCCTGCTTTCTCGCTTCGGCGGATGCAAGCTACATCACGGGCCAGACCATCTACGCCGACGGCGGTCGGCTGGGTCTCAACTACACGGTTCCGGTCAAGGAAGAGGCGGCGGGTTGACTCAAGATGAGTGGGGTATAAGCCCATACCCAGGGCTCACAAGTCGTTTGACTCGTGACACTTGCCGCAATTGCAGCGTCGACGGTTAGATAGCTTACCTATCTACATCCCACCGTTGTAATGTTATCGAGTCCCATGACCGCCTCACCCCTGACCGTCATGCCTGTGAGGAAAGCGGAAGTATCTCCGCAAACGATGGCTGTATCCCTGATTCTGAACCGAAGCAGCATATCGATAGTCCCGTCGCCATTTACATCCCGCAGGATAGGAGCGCCCACTGGAGCGGCCTCAGTCGCATTTCTGCCAAAACGGACTGTGGACGCATCCAGTGCAGCAGCATCAAACGCTTCGGTCGTTAGGATTGCCACCGGAATCAGCCTCGGGCTGCCGGGACGGACTCTGTTCTCGGAACTGCGTGGCCTAATATCGATCACAATGGGAAGCATTTCGAATATATCTGGATTGAATGGGGTTCCTAGAGGAGTGACCTCCCTGCCCGTAGTTGGATCGCCTCCAAAGTCTCCAACGAAGAGCCTAAAGTCTCTCAAGGCGGGACACGTAATTCTGAAATGGCACGAGTCCTGAGTCGCAGGTTCTCTAACCGCGAAACAGTCTTCCTTTGTTCTATTCTGTGCATTGATGGAGGCGACAAATACCCGTGTCAGAGCTTGGCACGTTCCGCCTGCTGCAACGGGCCCTACCCGCGCATCTGATGTTACCAGCCTCCCGGCTGACACTATTCCCCAGCTCCAACCAACTCCATTGGAGTTTCCAGAAATGCAGAATCTGTTCGTACTCGATGGTAGTTGCGCATACGCTGGACGCGTAGGGTCACTCGTCATGATCAAGGAGATCGCAATCACGATTGCCGCTGCGCTGACACTCAACGCACAGATTGCCCTAGGCATGCTCGCTCCTTTCGTTTCTTAGTGTCAACTATGTCCGGCGGCGGCACGTAGTCTCAACTATCACGTCATCCACTAAGAGCGCATCCGGGATATCTTCTAATTCTCGTATGGTGATAGCCTCAAATCTCGGACATAGCTCTCTGGTCCATGCGGCCTGATATCTTTTCCAACCCATCTCTAATGGGGTGTGCTGCTCACCAACGAAACGGAAAGTAATCGCATCGTTGCCGGCGACTCCAGGCGTTCTCAGCCTCCGCCTCTCGTCGCCCAGGAAGCGGTAGACAATTTCAAACGCGACATCTTTGGCGCAGTCATCCACCAAATTGGCGTTTGGTATCCTAATGACAGTCGGGTCAAAGGCAAGCACCAGAACCCCGCCGCGACCGAATGCCATCGGCCTCCACTCCGGGATACCATTAGTCCTCAGATGAACGCCTCTTCTTCTCGTCGGAGGATCGGGAGGGATCCTGTCACTTTGCGGGTCCATTTCGAAGCTCCACCTGTCCCTAATGGTCCGGGTCGGACAACGACGGATCTCGTGAAGTGGAGTTTGGACTTGCGCTAGTTCCTGTAAGGCTGAGGACGGCGTAAACGCGTAGGTAGTTTGAGACCAACTCTCAAAGGTGAGAACGCCAAGTACGATGAACGCTATGGTCAGACTTCCACCGCAGGCGCGAACCCATAGCTTGTTCATGTATCCACCTCGCTCCGTGATTGGGAAGGTTTGATTTATTCCCCGTTGCGTCCAGCTGGTCAGGGACATGGGTACAACGAAACAGCGCGCAGCGCAACAGCATTATCAGCTTCGTTTCTTTACGAATGGCAGGCTAGCACATCATTCTGAATACTTCCTGAAACGAATCTGAGGCACGTGTGAAGGCAGAAATGGCCTACGGCCGAGGATCCCTAGGTCTCAGACGCCGTTTGGCTGAAGTCGGACTTGCTCGAACAGGGCTGTGGTGCTCGGCTCAGGAGCGGCATTGAACTCGGCACGGAGGAGTTGCTCACACAGGCGATACTGTCGGAGTGCCTGGGCCCGTTGTCCCAGCTTCACGTAGCATCGCATCGCCATGCGGTGAGCATCTTCACGACAAGGGTCACGGGCCAGGAGTAATTGAACCTGGGCAAGCGCAGCTGCGTACGCACCTTTGGTGCAATAGAAGTCGGACAGCAGAAAGAGCAGAGTGAAATACCGAGCCCGCAGGCGTTCTCGCTCCATCAAAGATTCCACATCCGCCTCACCCTCGAGATCTCCCTGGTAGAGTGCAACCGCCTCCCCATAGTGGCTGGAGGCTTCGGTCAGGTTGGATGCCCGTCTCTTGCAATCACCTGCGTTGGCAAAAGTGTCGAACAACGCCACATCGGTACCAACGCCCGCTTCAGTGTTCAATCGATACATGCTACCTGTATGAACAACAGGACCAGGGCCGCCGAGCACATCGCCTAACAGTCTGTGGAGGGTGTAAACGGCACTATTGAGCGATTGGCCGGCCATTGCTGAGCCGCTAGTAGGCCACAGCAGGCTCAGGAGGGTGTCACGCGGGATGGCGCATCGAGAGCGCAGGGCAAGGACGCGCAAGAGCCTTTCGCACTTGCCGCCCGTTGGAATCGCGACGGTCCGACCCAGCTTCAATACGCGGAAATTCCCCAGCAGGCAAATCAGAACAGGGACTCTCGCTGGCAGCGTTACAGAGGATGATCCGGCGCCCGCTTGTCGGCGCGTATTCTCCTTGAGCTCGAGCGAGATTCCCCGCATCCCGCTCCCTGACTCCCGGCTGTCGAGGGCTCTCTCGTGGGTCGAGCGCTGGCATTCTTCAGGAGATGGGCAATTCCTGCCCACAACTGTCATGCTCATGGCTCAGTCCGCGCACGTCCGACGGCTTCATTTGATCCCAAGAAGAAGCGCCGAGGAAGGCACTCAGGGACTCGAGTGACGAAAAGATTTCTCGGCAGCTTGAGCCAAGGAGTACTCGGCGGCTTCGGGAGAGAGAATTGAACCTGGTGGTGGGCGCTGCAGGATTTGAACCTGCGACCCCCATCGCGTCAGGATGGTGCTCTACCCCTGAGCTAAGCGCCCGGTGCGCCCCTCATTATAGAGATGGCCTCACAGAGCGGCAAGCGCTAAGCCGTCTTCAAGCGCCTCTCCCCGACAACGACGTTCACGTCACGCACCTGGCCCGCGCGCACGATCTTGAGCACGACCGGGGAGCCGATCCGCTCGCCGGTCAGGAGATCGCGCAGGTCGGTGTGCGAGCCGACGGGCTCGCCGTCCACGCCGATGATCGCGTCCCCCATCACGAACTCCGCCCCCTCGGCGGGGCTCCCCGGCTCAACCGAGACTACCAGCAGCCCACTCTCTTGCCCAAGTTCCCTCTGCAGGCGCGCGGAGAGCAGGACGGGCTGAAGCCCCACACCGAGGTACCCACGGCGGATGCGGCCGTGCGCAAGGAGCGACTCGACCACCCGCCGAACGGTCTCGGATGGGATCGTGATGGTGCGGCGCCCGGGCAGCGCGGCGGTGTTGATTCCCAGGATCTTCCCGGCGACATCGATCAATGGGCCTCCCGAGAAACCCGGAACGATCCCGACGTCGGACTCGAGATAGCGGTCAAACTCCGCGCCTCCGGGGAACCGCCAGCGCTCACCTAACGCGGCGACGATGCCCAGGCGCGCCCGCAGCGCGCGCCCGGGCCTTCCCAGAGCCAGCACCAGGTGGCCCACCTTGACGCCCTGGAAGTCGCTCCAGGGAGCCACTCTGGGACCGGGCCCATCAATCTTGAGAACGGCCAGATCGCTGGAAGGATCGCGCGCGGCTACGACGGCAGGCCTGACGTCGCCGTCCGGCAGGCCAACCTCCACGCCTTCTTCACGCTCGAGCACGTGATCGGCCGTCACGATGACGCCCTCCGACCACGCTACACCCGTTCCCCCCCGACGGCGCCGCGCCTCAACGCGTACCACCGATGACCCGACCGCCTCCACGACGTTCCCCAGCGCTTCGGAGAGATCTCTCAAGACCTCCATGGACACACCTCCCGTCGGCATCCAGCATAGGAGACCGTGGCAAACAGCGCCCCGGTCGTTTGGGGAGGGACATGTTGGAGGGGTTGGGTGGAAACCTCAGAGGGTGATCAGGCCAAGCCGCGCGGCGCGCGTCACCGCTTCGGTGCGCGTGTGGGCGTCCAGTTTGCCGAAGATCGTGTTCATGTGGAACTTGACGGTGTGACTACTGACACCGAGGCGGCGGGCGATCTCCCTGTTCGGCAGGCCTTCTGAGAGCAGTTGCAGCACCTCGCGCTCCCGGGGCGTGAACTCCTCCGCCGGGGCGACGGTGCCCCCGCTGGCCGGCCGGTCCAAAATCAGAGAAGCGGGGCTGGCGAGATCGGGATCGGTCACCGCCAGGCCATAGGCGGCGGCCCTCAAGGCGGCGAGGAGTGCCGGGCCCTCGACGTCCCGCGCCAGAACCCCGCGCGCTCCCGCGGCGACGGCGCGCAGCGCGGAGGACCTGTCGGATACGAGCACCACGGCCGGGACAGTGAGGCGGTCAAGGGCGTCCTGGCGCCCGATCGTCTCCGGCGAGTCTCCCGCCAGGTCAACGACCGCGATGTCGGCTTCCGGCAGGTTGACGGTAGACTCGCGGGTCAGATCGACATGTCCTGCCACGACGCAGGCAGGATCGTCTTCGAGCGCCGCAGACAGCTGAGCCCGCATCCACGGATCTTCGGCCATGACGAGCACACGGATGTAAGACACTTCCATCCCCAGGGAGATCAGCGCACGCTTCGCGTGGTTTTATTCCCGGCAGGCAACAGATTCCCGTGGCGCTCTCGTTAGAGGGACGGTCGCGCAGTAGCGAGGGCCTCGATCGTCACGCGCAATGACGACGCTCCGTCAGCGCCGACGGGGAACGGATAGGCGACGACCACATCCGCGCCCGCGTGAAGGTAGTGCGAGAGTCCTGCGCGGCACGCCTCCGCCGGGCCGACGACCGCCAGGCGTTCGATGAAGTCCTGCGGCACTGTCGCGGCGGCCGCGCCGACCCCCGAGGCCGCCCACGCGCCCCTGATCGCTGAGACCTCCGCGGCAAACCCCGCGTCCCGAAACATCCGGGCGTACGCAGGCATCTCGATGTAGGCGGCCAGCAGACGCCGCATCACAGTCCATGCCGCGCGCGGATCGTCGGCCACCGCCGCGCGCACGTAGCAGACCACTGTCACGGAGGCCGGATCGCGGCCTGCGTCTGCGGCCGCGTCGCGGACGATCTGCGCCGCCCACCGCACGCGTTCGGGCGGCATCCAGTTGAGCACGACCCCATCGCCGATTTCACCGGCCAGGCGGAGCATCCCCTCGCCAAGGGCCGCAAGGCAGATCGGCACGGGGTGCGACGGCCTGGATTCGAGCTGGAAGTCGGTGACTCGAAACACTTTCCCATAGAACGCCACCTTCGTTCCGTCGAGAATGCGCCGCACGATGTCGACGTACTCGCGCATCGCGGCCAGCGGCCGCCGATAGGGAACGCCGTAGCCGGCCTCGATCACGTCGGGATGACCGACTCCCAACCCCAGCATGAACCGCCCGCCCGTCAGGTCGGCCAGCGTCGCCGCGGCCATGGCCGCGAGCGCCGGAGGCCGTGAGTAGATCGTGAGGATGCCGCTGGCGAGGCGCAGCCGGTCCGTCGCGCGGCCCATCGCGCCGAGTGTAGTGAAGAGCTCACGCCCGCGGCCTTCAGGAATCCAGATGCTGTGGTACCCAAGGCGGTCGGCAAGCGCCGCCAATTCAATCAGGGTCTGCACCGGCAGCAACACGCGCAGCCCGGCCGGCGGCAGCAGATCTCTAAGAACGAGCGCTAGCCCTCGGCCCTGAGCCATCCTGCGCTGGTGCTCGACACTATCGTCCGCCTTCTGCTCGGTCTAACCGAAACCAAAGAAAGGCATGAGGGCTGAGAGTGACAAAATAAGGCCGCTCTCCAATTCGTGGGAACGAGTTGTTGCCGATCAATTCAACGGGAACCATCCCCTGATAGGCTCTCAGGTCGAGTTCAGCAGGCTGGGCGAACCGTGAGAGGTTGTTGACGATCAACACGACCTGCCCCGCGTACTCCCTGACATAGGCGACTGTCCGGTGGTTCTTACAAGGGACGAACTTGAGCGTCCCCAGCGCGAAGACAGGATACTCTTTGCGAACGCGTATCAGCCGTCGGAGCCAGTTCAGAAAGGAGGTCGGCGAACGGAGCTGGGCTTCGACATTGATCGCCTGGTAGTTGTAAATTGGATCGAGAATCAACGGCTGGTAGAGCTGCGATGGATCGGCGCGAGAGAACCCAGCATTCCGGTCGCCCGTCCACTGCATCGGCGTACGTACGCCATTCCGGTCGCCCAGATAGATGTTATCACCCATGCCGATTTCGTCGCCGTAGTAGAGGATCGGGCTGCCCGGCAGCGTGAAGAGCAGGCTGTGAAGGAGCTCGATCTGCCGCCGGCCGTTCTCCATCAGCGGTGCCAGGCGGCGACGGATCCCCGCATTCAGTCGCATGCGTGGATCTTTGGCATACTCCATGTACATGTAGTCCCGCTCTTCATCGGTGACCATCTCGAGCGTCAATTCGTCATGGTTGCGCAGAAACAGCGCCCACTGACTGGCTGGAGGGATCACGGGCATATGGTCCATGATGTCCACGATAGGCCAACACTCTTCGCGCCTGATGGCCATGAACATACGGGGCATCAGAGGGAAATTGAACGCCATGTGGAACTCGTCCCCCATTCCAAAGTAGGCCGAAAGCTCGCTTGGCCACTGGTTGGCCTCGGCCAGAAGGATCGCCCCCGGCCAGCGCTCGTCGACAAAACGCCGCATGTCCTTGCAGAACCCGTGGGTTTCCTGCAGGTTCTCGCAGTTCGTACCCTCACGCTCGAACAGGTACGGCACGGCATCCACGCGGAAGCCGTCGATGCCGTGGTCCAGCCAGAAGGCCATGACGTCGAGGATCTCCCGGCGGACGTCCGGGTTGTCATAGTTAAGGTCGGGCTGATGATGAAAGAAGCGGTGCCAGTAATACTGCCGCGCCACATGGTCCCAGGTCCAGTTGGACTGCTCTCCGTCCGTAAAGATGATCCGGGCCTCTCCGTATTTCTGATCGGTGTCGCTCCAGACATAGTAGTGACGTTTGGGCGAGTGAGGATCTCGGCGCGCTTCATGGAACCAGGGATGCTGATCGGAGGTGTGGCTAATAACGAGGTCGGCGATGATGCGCATGCCTCGAGCATGGGCCGCCGTCGTCAGCGCGCGAAAATCCTCCACTGTCCCAATTGCCGGATGGATCGCTCGGAAATCCGAGATGTCGTAGCCGTCGTCCTTCAAGGGTGAAGCATAAATCGGCATCAGCCAGAGGCAGTCCACCCCCAATTCCCGCAGGTAGTCCAGCTTTTCAATCAGACCGCGTAGGTCTCCATTGCCATCGCCGCTGCTGTCATAAAAGCCGCGGACGTAGACCTCGTAGAACACAGCCTTCTTGTACCAGAGGGGGTCTACTGCGCTCAATGGCGCGACCTCCCTGTCGAAAGAGCGGGCACGCGCATAGCGCTTCCTACTCGACAGTCACACCAATGAGCCATTGCAGAAACGCTTGAACCTCCGTGGGCCCTTCTACGTAGAACATCGCGGCCGTCGCCGACGGGTCCCCGACTTTAATGGTAATCCCGTTTCGCACAGCCGAGAACGCGTCCTCGTCGGTGCGATCATCACCCACGTAAATCGTCAGCGCATCTGGGTGACCAATCCGCTCCTTGATCCAGTGGACCGCGCTGCCTTTGTTCCACCGCACGTTAGGGCGGATATCGTAGGCTTCGTAGCCATCTGAGATGTGCAAAGGGTATTTTCTCTCGGTGATAGTGGCTTCGACGATCCGACGAGTCTCTTTCGCCTTCTCCGGTGCGACACTGTGGCAGTGGACACTAATCGTCAAACCCTTATCTTCAATGACGGCATCTGAAACACGCCGCAGCCTGGGAATCAAGATCGCGCCAACCTCCTTCATCTTCGCTTTCAGCGCCACTGCGGTGGGGTCAACGAAACGAAGCCCCGGACCACTGATCTCCAGCCCGTGGTTACCGGCGTATGTTAGGCTGCCGACATCAATGCGTGACCGCAGGTCGCTGAGCGCGCGTCCGCTGATGACGATCACCGAAACGTCCGGACGTGCCGAGAGCGCCGCCAGCAGGCTTCGTGTTCTGGAAGGCATCGTAGCCTTAGCCGGATTCTCGACAATCGGCACAAGGGTGCCATCATAATCGAGGCAGAGCAAAAGGTGCGGCGCTCCCCGAAGCTGTCCCCGGATGACTGGGAGATGCTCCGAAAGCGGCCGGGTCATAGACCCATCGTCTCTGCCTCTCCAAGGGCCTCCGGGAATTCGAATTTCAGGAGGGCGGAAACGACCTTCCCCGCCCAACGGTACACGTTGTTGTCGGAAACCGCCTTGCGCATCTTCACCATCCGCTTCCGCCGTTCGGCTGGCGGCATCTCCAATGCCTGTCGAATGGCTTCGGCAATCTCTTCAACGGCAAAGGGATTCACCAGGAGCGCGTCGGTCAGCTCACGGGCCGCGCCCGTGAAGTGACTCAAAACTAGCGTTCCGTCTTCATCGAACCGGCTGCTGACGTACTCTTTCGCAACCAGATTCTGCCCGTCGTGAAGGGCGCTGACCACGCAGAAATGCGCCAGCCGATGGAGGGCCATGAGTTGAAGTTGGTCGTGATGCTGCTTGAGAAAGATGATCGGCCGCCACGAGCCTTCGCTCCACCTCTGATTGATCTCATCGACGAGCCGGTCGATCTCGTCGTTCAGCACCCTGTACGACAGAATGCGTGAGCGGCTGGGCACGCCGATCTGCACAAACACGAGCTTCCCGCCGTACGTTGGATTCTTTTCCAAGAAGTGATCGAGCGCGCGTAATCGTTCAGGGATTCCCTTCGTGTAGTCGATGCGGTCGATACCGATCCCCACGAACTCGTCTCGCAAGCCCAGCCTGGCGCGCCAGTCATCCATATACGATTCAACGCGCTGGCTTCTCGCGGTCGCCGCGTGCTGGTCAAAATCGATGCTGATCGGGAAAGGCCTGACGACAGTCGCTCTTCCGCCTCGGGTAACCTCAAAGCGTTCTTGATCAACTTTCGCCTCGATAACGCGGTCGATGGTATCCAAGAAGTTCTGGCAATGCGAGCGAAGATGGAACCCAATCAAATCATTGCCAAGCAGTCCGTCGAGTAGTTCTTCTTTCCAGGGAAACGCTCGAAATGTCTGCCGGTTCGGCCAGGGGATGTGCCAGAAGTGCGCCACAATCAAATTGGGATTTGCGTCTTTCAACAGGCGAGGCAACAGCGCGAAGTGATAGTCTTGGATGAACACGAAGGTTGGTTTGTCTCCGGCTTCCTGCAGAACCACTTCGGCGAATTGGCTGTTGACCTGCCGGTAGGTGTGCCAATCTTGCCGATTGAAAACCGGTCGCGTGAAGGTGATATGACACAATGGCCACAACGCTTCGTTAGCCAGACCGTAGTAGTAGCCTTCTTCCTGATCCTCTGTCAACCAAACCCGCCGAAGAGTGTAGCGGGGATCGTGCGGCGGCACCTGAACATGATCCCGCTCATCGACCGTTTCGCGGTCTGCATCGCCGCTGCCGTGAGCCACCCAGACGCCGCCCCAGGCGCGAACGATCGGGTCAAGCGCGGTGGCCATCCCGCTGGCGGGGAGAACGCATTCGATGTGTTCTCCAGTGTACCGGTGGATGTACGGCTCGCGGTTAGCCACGACGACCAACTGATGGTCTCTCAGGCTGGTCTGGATCAACTTGTGAAGTGCGCTCTTTGTCCACACAGAACCGCCCCTTGAGACACTGTCAGGTCATCGTGGTAGCGGCTTTCATCATAGGTACGACCCTGCCAGGGCGGCAAGCCTTTCGCGGTTGAGGAATCGCCCTAGCGGCCGGTCTTCGCCCATCGCTCGAGGGCGCGCACGCCGACCGATCCCAGCAGCGTCATGACCAGATACAACAACGCCACCATGTTGTAAGTTTCAAACGCCCGAAACGTCCTCGAGGAGAGCAGCCGGCCGGCCTGTGTGAGTTCGGGCACGGCGATCGCCGACGCCAGCGCCGAATCTTTCAGCAAAGCGATGAAGTCGTTGCCGAGCGGCGGCAGCACCACGCGGAGCGCCTGCGGCAGGATGACGAACCGCATCGCCTGGCCGTAGGTCAACCCCATCGAGCGCGCGGCCTCCATCTGCCCGCGGGGGATCGACTCGATGCCGGCGCGGTAGATCTCGGCCAGGTAGGCCCCGTACCCGACCGCCAGCCCGATGATGGCGCGGTTGAGGTCGCTGCGGATGATGCCGGTGATGGCGTCGGCGACTCCCGGCAGGCCAAGCGCGCGGGCGGACGCGGCCAGCGCCCCGGACACGAGCGGCGCGGCGACGAATGCAATGTAGATTAAGAGCACGAGCAGCGGGACGCCGCGGATGACTTCAACGTACAGCGTGGCGATCGTGTAGATGACCGGCCTGCGCGACAGCCGCATCAACCCGGCGATGAGCCCGATGACCAGCGCCAGCGCGTACGCGGCGAGGGTCAGGTGCAACGTCAGCAGCACCCCATCCCAGAGAAAGGCCAGCGTGTCCTTGTACAGCGGGGACCCGGCGACCGCGACCGCGGCGGCGATCCCAGCAATCGCCAGGATCAGACCCCACCAGGGGATACGCTCGGCGGCGGGGAGCAACCGGCCTCCTCCGGCGTTGCTCGCGCCGGCGGGCGGCAGGCTGCCCTGCGGCTCTGGCATGCGGTACTCGCGCGGCTACTTGCCCGGAGGATTCTCCACGAACCACTTCTGGTAGAGGCGATCGATCGTGCCGTCGCTCTTCATCTGGGCGAGCGCCGCATCGAACGCCGTCTTGAGCCCGGTCTCGCCTTGTTTGATCGCGATCCCCAACGCCTCACTGGTGAATGGCTCCCCGACCTTCTTCAGTGTGCCGGGATTGACCGCCATATGACCGTCGCCGGCGGGACCGTCGATGATGACGGCATCGAGATCTTTGTTGATCAGCGCCTTTACCGCCAGGGCGAACGTTTCGTAGCGCTTCACGTCGCCCACTTTCCCTTCCTTCTGCAGGGCCGTGGCCTTCTCGTCGTTCGTCGTTCCGGTCTGAACGCCGACGGTCTTCCCCCTCAGCGTGTCCACGCCGGTGATCGCCGTCTCCTCCGTGCGCACGAGCACGACCTGACCGTAGCGCAGATACGGCTCGCTGAAGTCCACGGTCTTGCGCCGCTCATCGCTGATCGTCACGCCGGAGACCACGGCGTCGAACTGCCCCTGCGCCAGCGCCACGAAGATGCCGTCCCAGGCGGTGCTCACAAACGTGGCCTTACAGTTCGCGCGGCGGCAGATCTCTGCCATCAGGTCAGGGTCGAAGCCCACGATGTTTTTCTGCGCATCCACGATCTCAAACGGCGGATACGTCGTGTCGCTGCCAATCTTGATCTCCCGACCGCCCAGGTCGGGCACCGCCGCCGCCCCGGGGGCAGCCGTCGTCGGCGCCGCCGGCGGCGCGGCCGTCCGCCGCTGGCCACCCGCTCGCACGTACAGGGCGACAACGGTAGCCGCGATGATGATCACGATCGCGAGCCACGTGTTTCTCTTCATGCACCTCGCCTCCGTTCCCATACTTCGGGGTTCACGAAATTCGGCGGCCGCTGGCCGGCCAGCGCGGCCAACAGGTTCTCGACCGCCATCTGCGCCATCTTCGTGCGCGTATCGACACTCGCGCTCGCAATGTGCGGCGCGACGATGATGTTGTCGAGCGAGAGCAGCGGGTGGTCACGTGGCACGGGCTCGACCTCGAACACGTCCAGCCCGGCGCCGGCGATCTGCCCGGAGGCCAGAGCCTGGTGGAGCGCATCGGGATCGACAATCGGACCGCGGGCGGTATTGACTAGCACCGCGGTCTTCTTCATCAAGCGCAGTTGCGGTGCGCCGATGAGGTGCCGCGTCTGCGGCGTCAGTGGTGTATGTACGCTGACGACATCCGCCCGCCGCAGCACGTCCCCCATCGCCGTGTACTCCAGGCCGAGTTCGCCCTCGAGGTCCTCGCGCCGAATGACGTCGTAGTACAGAATCCGCATGTTAAAGCCCCGCGCCCGGCGCGCCACCGCCGCACCAATGCGGCCCAAGCCCACCAGGCCAAGCGTGGCGCCGTGGATGTCCTGACCGAGGAAGAGCATCGGCTCCCAGCTCTTCCACCGCCCAGCGCGGGTGTATTTATCGGCCTCGACTAACCGGCGGGCGGCTGCCAGAATCAGCGTCATCGTGAAATCCGCGACCGTCTCGGTCAGCACCCCGGGCGTATTGGTCACCACCACCCCGCGCGCGGTCGCGGCTTCGACGTCGACGTTGTCGTATCCGACGGCGTAGTTGCTGACAACGCGGAGGCGGGGCGCCGCGTCGAGGAGCGCACCGTCGACGCGATCGGTCAGCAGCGAGATCAGGCCGTCGGCGGGCGCGGCCTCGCGTAGCAGGACGTCCCGCGGTGGGGGCAACTCGTCGGTCCCCCACACGGTGATCTCGGCCTGCCCGCGCAGCTGGACGAGCGCCGCGTCCGGCAGGCGCCGGGCTACGTAGACACGAGGACGCGCCATCTTAGGCCTCCCAGAAGAGATTGGGTTCGCCCCGCGCCGGGGGCCTCCTCCCGGAGGCGCGAGTCTGGATCGTCTATTCTCTGCGAACGCCATGAGGAAGCGCCGCGGCGTGTGTCGAACACAGTCATCATGCCCCGCTGGGTATGGCTCCTCGTTGCCGCCGGACTGGCCGTAGCACTGTTCACCGTCGTTCGCCGCGCGCCCCCACCGAACACCCCGCCGCAGGCCGTGGCACCGGCACCCTCCACCCCGGCGCCCGCGGGCTCCCCTCGTAGCGAGCCGACCGTGCCCTCGAGCCTGCCGACCGCGGAACCCGAGCTGGACCGCGAACTTGCGCAGGGCTACCGTAAGTTACTCGAGGGCCAAGGGGTCAAGGTCACCGCCCTGGCGATTACCGACCGAAGAAAGACAGGCGGCGCGCGCCGCGCAGACATCGTGTATCAGACGGCGATTTCAGGAGGTTTCGACGCGCTTCGGCCTGAGATTGCTCGGATTCTCGGCGCCGGCACGAGCTCCCGCCTCGCCCTCGACATCATCACGGTCCGCGCCGTCAAGCCCAACGGAAAGGTCGTCGCCACCGTGTCGGCCGGGATTCCGGATATCGAACGCTGGTTGAGAAAGCTCAGCAGCGACGAGGATTTCTACCGCGCGTGGACCGTGCGCATGCCGGCGCCGTAAAGAGTCTAGAGCCAGACAGTGCGCTCGACCGCCGGCGTTCGGCGCTTTTGCGGCATCTGGTCCGGATACCCGACATAGACGATCGCCAGCACGCGACGGTCATCCTCCACGCCCAAGAGCGCCCGCAGCTCCGGATCGCGCAGGAGCGCGCCTGTGCGCATGTAGGTGCCTAGACCGCGCTCGGCCGCGACCAGCATCAGGTTCTGCAGTGCGATGAAGGTGGCGGCAGTATCCTCTTCGCGTACTTCCTCATCGGCGGCCTGATGAACCGTGGCCGCGACCAGCGCCGGCGTCGCAATGGTATCTTGAGAGAGTCGATCGAGGGCTTTGATAGCCTCCGGCGCCTCCGGATTGGGAAAGGTGGCCGCGCGAAAACGTCTCCGGATTTCGGCAAACCGTTGCTTGGCATCCCCGGTCAGCACGTAGAACCGCCACGGCTCGGTGAGCCGGTGGTTGGGCGCCCACACCGCCGCGTCGAGCATCTCTTCCAGCACCTCACGGGGCACCGGATCGGAACGCAGCTTGGGCACGCTGCGGCGCGATTTGATGACGTCGAGAATGCTCACGTGGCCTCCTCCTCATGCTCACGTCTGTCTAGAACCGCGATGGCCTCGACATGGTAGGTCTGCGGAAACAGATCGAACGGTTGCACGTCGACCAGCCGATATCTAAACGGCAGCAGCTCGCCAATATCGGGGGCCAGCGTGGTCGGATTGCAGGAGACGTAGACGACCCGACGCGGCCCGCTGCGGCCGATCTTGCGCATCACCCGGCCGCCGGCGCCTGCGCGCGGTGGATCGAGGACGAGAACATCGGGCGTTCCGTCCTGGCTCACGAGCGCGGGCAGCACCACTCGTACGTCGCCCGCGGTGAACCGGACGTTGTCCAGACCGTTCAAGCGCGCGCTCTCCAGGGCCGCCTCCACCGACGATGGGAGGAGCTCGACCCCTGTCACCCGCGCACCGGCCCTCGCAAGAGCGAGCGAGAACGTTCCGACGCCGCAGTACAGATCGATCACCGCGCGGCCGTGCAGCGGTTCGCTGCGTCCCGTGACGTAGTCGACCATCCGCGTGGCCTGGGCGGTGTTCGTCTGAAAGAACGTGTCGAGTCCGATCCGGAACCGAAGGCCGGCCACCTCGTCGTCTAGATGAGGCCGTCCGTCCAGCGGCTCGATCCGGGTGATCGGAGCGCCGTCCGATGCGCCGGGAGCGATGGCCCGCACGATGCCCGTCACCCGTGCGGCGGCGCGCACGGCGGCGACGAAGCCCGGGGCCTGTGGAAACGAGCCCTCACCGGTGACGAGCCCGACCAGGCGATCGCCCGTCGCGCGACTTTCGCGGATGACCAGCGAGCGCAAGAACCCCGCGTGGGTCTGCGGATCATACGGCGGCAGGCCGGTGGAGCGAGCAAACGCGCGCACGGCACGCACGAGGCTTGCGGACTCTTCGGACTGCAGAAAGCACACTTCGATCGGCACGATGCGATTCCACGCGCCGCGCTCATGAAGGCCAAGCGTGCCGGCCGGGTGAAACGAGAACTCCATTTTGTTGCGGTAGTACCAGGGATCGGGAGCCTGAATGATCGGCTTGACGGTGGCCTCTCGCATGCCGCCCAGGTGCGCCAGGCTTTCCCGCACGATCACCTCTTTGGCGCGCGCCTGCGCCGGATACGCGAGATGCTGCCAGACGCACCCCCCGCACGGACCGAAGTGGGGGCAGCGCGGAGCCACACGGTCGGCCGATGCCGCCTCCACGGCCACGCCCTCTGCCTCGGCATAGGATCGCCGCACCCGGCCCACGCGCGCGCGCATGACGTCGCCCGGCGCGGCGCCGGTGACGAACACGACCAGCCCGTCGACGCGGGCCACACCTCGCCCCCCATACGCCATACGGTCGATCGTCAGGGTGATCTCGTCGTCTCGCCGCAGCATCGTTGCCTCCGGCCGTCATCGTATCACCCCACGAGAGCGCGTGGGCGCGACGCCGGGATTCAGCGTAGATCGCCGCGCACGCTGGCGAGTCACGCGGATGGACGTGTAGGCGGTGTGTCGCGGGCTACAGTGGAATTGCTATGGCAATCGTGCGCGTCAGGACGGGCCGCCGACCCAGTGAGGTCGCGCCCAGGTGACGTACCGTTCGGCGAGCACCGCCAGAGGCTTGCGCGCAATGGTAAAGTCGCCGGCGAGCCGGGCAAGGACGCGCGCCAGATCGGGCTGGATGTCGCGGAGCTGACCGGCGGCCATGCCGTAGAAACGCCGGCCCTCGGCTTCATAGTCTTCCATTCGCCGCCACCGCCCAACGAATGTCCGCGCAAAGGGCGATGACAGCGGCCGCCGGGCGGTCCGGCGAATGGCCTCCTGAAAGACTCCAGTCACGAACAGCGCGATGTCGCCGATCCGCCGGCAGATGAGCGGCCGGAGCGGCGCGTCGACCAGAGCGGCCAGCTCGACCATGTCGTCCATATTGAACGTGTTCAGCCGGCGCATCCCAGGCCGCTGCGGGTCGCGCACCGTCACCGTCTCGATGCGCTCGAACGACACCAGCAGGTTCACAAGATATTGGAATATCTCATCGGCGCGCAGCAACTCGTGTACAACCGGCGCGTCGAACACAACCAGCCGGCCGTCGGGCTCGATCCGCTCCACGGTGTAGGGAATGCTGGCAAGATCCCGCCGGATGCGCCGCAGGAGGACCGTAAACAAGAACCGCGGCGATACTTCGAGAACGCTGTTGTCGTCGGCCATGAGTTGCCGCAGCACGCGCTCATCATCCAGCCAGGGGTCGATGCGTTCGGGATCGACCTGCCACGCGCGCACGTAGACCGCTGCGGCTTCAGGGGTCTCACCGACCACCCGAGCGAGGAAGCGCATGTCCGAACCGGAGAAGAGCATACCCGAGTACCCTTCACCACCTAGCCGTGGCGATCCCTGACATATATATATCGTTCCCGCATGCCATTTAGTTCACTCGATCGAAAGGGATTGCCTTCTCCGGAGGCCGGGGTATAATCGTGCCGTTATGGCTGCACGCACTCGGACCCTGCTCACGCTCTGGATCACTCTGTTGATCGCCGCGGTCGCCCACGCGCAGGGCATGAGCGTGGACATGCTGCTGGCCCGTGTAGTCAGTGAGCCGGACCAGCAGCCCTACAGCCTGACCGCGGACTTCACGGCCCGCCTGATGCTGAATATCCCGACGGGCATAGTGCCGATCACGGCTGCGGGATCTCTGGCTGAATCACGCTCCGCGGTCGGAGAGCCGCGCCGCCGCCGCGCCACCTTGACGTCGCTCCAGCTCCCGATTCTGCTTCGGCCGTTCACCTCGGGGGTCCGCGACGCGCTCAAGAACATGATCGAGTCCGAGCCCAAGGCCGTCGAGTTTCTACACACGATGGACGTGTTCGTCGTGGACGAGTCGCCCGGCGGGCGATACCAGGTCGGCGGCGTACGCCAGGACATCGTCACCGAGGTCATGACCAAGTACAGGCAGACGGGCATGCTGCGCGATGTCACGGCACGGCGCGCCATCGCGAAGTGGCTCCATGCGCCATCCCAGCGGGCGTCCATCGTCCGCGGGGGCGGAGTATACATGCTCAGCGCCGTTGTGGATGAGGCCGGGGTGGTCCACGATCTGGCCTTGTACTACGAATGGGGTCACGTTAGGAGTCAGGCGACGTTCGTCACCGTCGGCGGGCGTTCGTTTTGGAAAAGCGTGGTCAGCGACACGTCCACGCTGGTGGCGGGAATGGGACGCGTCGACGGGAATCTGGTCCTGCACATCACCAACCACTGCCTGAACTGCAGCCGCTAGGCCCTCTCGCGCCGTCAGGCGCCCGGCGTCCCTCCTGCTTCCGAATCATGCTCATCGACGCCCGTCAGGCCGGCGAGCATCCGCGTTGCCGGCCGCCAGCCGAGCCAGAGACGAAACGCCAGCCCTCCCCCGCCCGCCTCGAAGAAGCGTGGCCGGCCTTCGTAGCCCATCTGCCGCAGCCGCTGGGTCAGTCGGTCCTGCAACTGCCAGCGCTCCACGTCGGTTCGCGGATGGTATCGCGTCGTCACCTCGACGCCCAGCAGGGTCTGGCGGACCGTCGCGATGCGCGTCTCCGCTACCGGGCGATCCTCATGACGAGCAGTCCGCGAAGGGAAGAAATCGGCGGGACTGTCGGGTTATAAAGATACAGGAGGGAGCCACGCGTCATGCGCACTGATTTCCTCTACTGGGAAGATTGTCCTTCGCATCCCGACGCGCTGGCACGTCTTCGCCAGGTCTTGCGGGAGGAAGGCCTGCCCGACGACATCACCGTGATCCGCATCGACACGCAGGAGGACGCCGACCGGTATCATTTCCCCGGCTCGCCCACGATCCGGTTCGATGACGAGGATATCCAGCCGGAGGGCGTCCAGGGGCAGGCAATGCTCACCTGTCGGACCTTTCACACCGAAGACGGCCGGCTGTCGCCACTGCCGACCGTCACCATGATCCGGCGCGCGCTGCATAGGCGCCGCCAGGCCAAAGGAGGATCCTGATGCCGCTCGCTATTCGTGAACGACTCGTGCCATTTGCGCTACCGGCGACCGATGGGTCGACGGTCTCGGCCGACCAGTTCGCCGACCGGCCGGTGCTCGGCGTGGTGTTCTGGTGCAATCACTGCCCGTACGTGAAGGCCTGGGAAGATCGTCTGATCTCCCTTCAGCAGCAGTATGGTGATCGGGGCGCCCAGCTCGTCATGATCAACAGCAACGACCCGGTGGCTTTTCCCGACGACTCATTCAAGGCGATGACGACACGCGCGCGCGAGAAAGCGTATCCGTTCCCCTACCTCTTTGATGAGACGCAGACGGTCGCCCGGCAGTTTGGTGCGACGCGCACGCCGGAAGTCTTCCTCTTCGACGCGAGCCGCACGCTCCGCTATCACGGCGCGCCGGACGACAACTTCGAGGATCCACGAGCGGTGACGCACCATCATCTGCGCGACGCGATCGAGGCACTCCTGGCCGGGCGCGATCCGGCCGACGCGACGACGCCCCCTCGGGGCTGCTCCATTAAGTGGAAGAAATAGCGGCGCCCTCAAGCCGCAGGACAGCCGCGGCCTGCAGCGCCCCGCGCTTGAGACGAAGCAGCACCTCGTTGGCGGCGTCCAGGGGAAAGATCTCGATCTCCGCGCGCACAGGGATCGCGGCGGCAATCGCCAGGAACTCAACCGCATCGCGACGTGTCAGGTTCGTGACGGTGCGCAGCACGCGCTCGCCGTAGAGCGTCGCGTAGGGCATCGCCGGAATCTCATCGAGCGTCACCGCGTTGACCGCCGCCACGCCGCCGGGGCGGACGGCTTCGAGGGCCGCGACCACGACCCGGCCGGACGGCGCGAATACGATCGCCCGGTCGAACGCGCGCGGTGGCGCGGTACCGGGCTCGGCAACCCATAGCGCTCCGAGACGCTCCGCGAGCGCTCTGTGGTGCTCGCCACGCGTGACGACCCCGATCTCGCAGCCCCAGTGCCGGGCCACCTGAATCGCCAGGTGCGCGGAGGCGCCGAATCCAAACAGGCCTACCCACTCCCCGGGCTGCACACCCGCGACGCGCAGCGCCCGATATCCGATGATGCCGGCGCACAGCAGCGGCGCGGCCTCGATGTCGGTGAAGCGCGACGGCAACGGGATAGCGAACGCGGCCCGGGCCACGGCTTGCTCGGCGAAGCCGCCGTCGCGATCGTAGCCCGTGAACTGCGCGCGGGGGCAGAGATTCTCCTCACCGCGGCGACAGGCGTCGCACACCCCGCAGGCCCAGGCGAGCCACGTGACACCCACGCGGCTCCCCACGCGCGCGGGCTCGACCTCCGGGCCCGCCTCTTCGACAATGCCGACGATCTGATGGCCGGGGATCACCGGGACGCGATGCACCGGCAGGTCGCCTTCGACCACGTGCAGGTCGGTGTGGCACACGCTGCACGCGCGCACACGGATGCGCACCTCATCGGGTCCGACCACCGGTGGTGGACGCTCGCCGACGAGAAGGGGGCCGGTCTCGATCGGCGCGGGAGTGTGGAGAAACGCGGCGCGCACGGCCGGCGCCTACAGGACGGCCGCCTGGACGATCTCGCCGCCGGCGTGGCGCGCAATTCGAGCGGCAGCCGCCGCGGTGTGCCCTTCGAGCGCCGGCAGGGCGTATCCGCCCGGCGCGTAGATGATCATCAGACACCGCCGCGTGGCCAGCCGGATCATCGTGCGTTGTGAATCGCTGGTCGGGCTCCCGCACGGGCCGCGATCATCCGCGGCGGTGAGCCGGCCCTCGACACTGTACCACCCTTTCCCGATCGCGTCGTATCCCTCGGCGGCCATCCCCCGGCGCAGCAGCACGTTACCGGCGACGTGGTCGAGATCGTGGAGGCCGATGGGCAGAAGAAACTCCAACGAGCACAGATTGTTGATGTCGACAAGCGAGTTGATCTGGGGCAGCCGGCCGCCGCGCAAGATGCGCCGGAGCAGCGCCTCGGAAGAAGGACGCAGCTTCGTGGGATCGACGCCGATTCGGTGATACAGATCACGCGCCGGGCGGAGCCCGTCGATCTGTGCCGGCTCGCGGCCGGCGTGCGCTGCCTGCAGCCGCGCGGTCACCGCGTCGATCTCCGCCCAGAGGGCGGCATCACGCTCGACGACGGTCACGCCGGACGCCTCCACGACGGCCGCCCTGACATGCGCGGCGACTGATGGATCGATGTGGACTCCGGTCATCGGCCGCCCTGCTCCTCCGCCGCCATCATGCATCGCGCGCGACCGCCGGGCAAGATTCCGAAGGCAGGCGCCCGGCCGGTGCGCGGCGTAGTGGTCACGCCATGAACCCACGCGGCCCATGGTTCTCTGGTGTAAGCCTCGCGGTCGTGCTCGCGCTGGGCGGCGCCGGCTGCGCGCGCCGGGCGAGTGAGACGCTCGAGCCGTACGCGAGCGAGCGCCACGGGTTCGTCATTGCGCGGCCCTCCTCCTGGGAGCGCGTTGAGACCGAGGACGGCAACCGGGTGTGGTTTCTGCCGCAGGCGCTCACGGCGGGCGACACCCCGGAAGCCGGCGCCACGGAATTCATCGTCGTCATGACCCGACCGGAGGCGGGACCCCTGCCTGAAGGCGACGTCCGCCGCCTGGCTATGTCGCTCCTGCTCATGCACGGCGTCTCTGGCTTCGCACGGTCGCCGGAGAGCACCGAGCAGGTCGTCTGGTACCGCTTCGAGCTGACCGGATCTACACGGGGACGTGAGTGGGCTTCCGTGGGCCTGCTGGTCAGCGGTCCGCAGCGGCTGCAGTATGGCGTCTGCGCGGCGCCGCTGTCAGAATGGGCGAGCAAGCAAAAACGCTGCGACGCGGTGCTCCGATCGTTTCGGCCCGGCGACCTCTCTCGGTAGACGCGGTGGCGACGTCATGGCAATGACAAAGAAAGCGAAGGTCGACCTGCTGCACAAGGCAGCGATTTTCTCAGGCGTGCCGGATCGCACGCTGGGCACGATCGCCGATCAGGCCGAGGTCATCGATTTTCCCGCGGGCCACTACATCGTGCGGCAGGGACAGGTTGGTACAGGATTCTATCTGCTGGCAAGCGGTCGTGCCAGCGTCACCCGGGGCGGGGAAACACTCGCGCGCCTGGGGCCCGGAGATTTCTTCGGTGAGCTCTCGGTCATTGACCAGATGCCGAGAACCGCGCACGTGGTCACGGAGGAGCCCACGACGTGTCTGGCCCTGGCCTCGTGGAACTTCATGAAGCTGCTCGAGGAACACCCGAAGATCGCGTTGAGCGTCCTGCGGGAGGTCGCCAGACGCCTGCGGGCCGGGAGCGATTCGCCGCGCTATTGACCGTCTGACTCTAGACCATCTCCTTCAACAGGTCCGCCAGCTCTCTCTCGTGGCGATCGCCCTGGAAGTCATGCAAGGGGTGTGAGGATAGTGCGTGCTCGGTCACCCGTCCGTCCCGGCGGAGGTACACGGTTGGATGATGGTCTCCATTGGGATCCGTCTCCACGGCCATCGCGATGGCGTCCGGCCCCTGAGCGTCCACGAAGGGAGCCAGCGGCGCAATGCCGCCGTCACGGCACCCCTCAGACCGGTCGAAGGTCACAACACGAGCCAGATACCCTTTTTGATTCCACAACTCCGGCGCTTGGGTAGCCTCTGAAAGGATGAATGAAACGACCTGATCGCGCGCCAGGATAGGCCGGGACACCCTGACGCCGAAATGTGTCTGCGCCAGGTGCTCGGCGAGCACGCGCGCGTTGTGACGGAAGCCGGCGACGCCCGCGGAGTTTCCGGCCGATCCGTGCTTGCGCAGACCGATGGCCCCCTGCGTGATGGCTCCCGCAAAGAATATCCCAGGCGCGGTGGCGCTCTCCCAGAAGGCCGTCATCCGAGGGAGCCGCCCCTGGCTGAACGTGGCGACGCCTATCGCCGGAAGGTCGCGCAGCGGCGTCCCAAAGCCTGTGGCCGCGATGACGTCGTCGACCTCAAATGCGAGCGCGCCGGTGTGTTGGCCCGCGGTGTGCACGCGCCAGCGGTTCCCCAGGCGCTCGACGCGCTCGATCGTGACGTCGAGGATGAACACGCCACCGCCCATAATGTGATCTTCGTATGGCACCAGATACTTCGCCCGTACACCCGCGCCGGCGCTGAGCACCGAGATGATCGGCGGCCGGGGCGAACCCAGCAGAATCTGACGGGCCCACGGGAGCAGCGCATCGGCGACCTCGAAACCCGAGTTGCGCTTTCCAATGAGAAAGACGCTCTTACCGGCGTATTCGCGCGCCGGTCGCGTGCTGACGTAATGGGGCACGGCGTCGCATCCGGGGATATTCGGCTTCCACGGTTCGGCCATGCCGATAGCGAATACCGCGACGCGGCACCGGTACTCACCGTCCGAGGTCAGGAGCACAAACTCCTGATTTTCCCGTCGAGTCTCATCCCACCGGCAGTCGTAGCGCACCCGAATGGCGGCGCGGTCGGCGAAAGCCGCCAGCCCCGCAGCCATCTCATGGCGCGCCGGGAAATAGGAGGTCCCGTCCATGAACTCCGGCACGAGCGAACGGTGCGGTGGTTCATCCCCTACGAGGCTGTTCCAGTCGTACCAGTCGTAGGGCCGCGTGCGCCGCGCCGGCACCGCATAGGGCTTCGACCACGTGTTGAGCCGCTGGAAGAGCGGATAGCGCAGGAACATTCCTCCGGGGCCCGGGTCGGCGGACAGCACTGCGTGCTCGACCCCCAGCCGCTTGAGGAAGTAGGAAAGCTGGAGGCCTCCCGGCCCGCTGCCAACCACGACGAGAGGGTAGCGCCCGGGAGGAAAGGGGCGCTCTTCTAGCTTCGCCAAAGGTTCGCGCTCCGCAGGCGCCGTGCCTGTGCCTGCAGCATGCGGAACATCACACGAGGGTACCTGATGAGGAACGCCTCCACCTCCGGGCCGGCCAGGGCCGCGCAACGCAGCGACCGCAACGCCACGACGTCCGCGGTGGGCGGTTCTCCCAACAGCACCGACACCTCACCGAAGAAGTCGCCGCGGCCGAGCCGTGCCCGGTCCTCGCCGTCGATCCGAATGGCAACCTCGCCATCGAGGATCACGTAGAAATTCGACCCCGTGAATCCCTGGCGAAGGATGCGCTGCCCCTCGGTAAACCATTCTTCCTCAAACGTATGAGCGGCCGCCTCCAGCTGCGGCCGTGACAGGTCGGCGAACAGCGCCAGACCTGCGAGACTGTCAATGATATCGTCCCGTTCCGGCATCTCCTACCGTCTCCTCACTCTGCACGCGCCAGGTACGAGCGAGGATTCGCATGCGAGCCCCTCTCTTCCCTGCAGGCCTGCTCCCCGCCCGCAACGAACACGGGACGCGGATGCTGCTGCCAGAAACACGCTACGCGAAGAGCGGTGGAGTCAACATCGCCTACCAGGTGGTCGGGAGTGGCTCTCTCGACCTGGTCTATGTGATGGGTTGGGTGTCGCACCTGGATTACTTCTGGGAGGAGCCGTCGTATGCTCGGTTCCTCAACCGCCTTGCCTCGTTCTCGCGCCTTATCCTGTTTGACAAGCGGGGCACGGGACTTTCCGATCGCGTCTCCGACGCAGAGATGCCGACCCTCGAGCAACGGATGGACGATGTACGCGCGGTCATGGACGCGGTTGGCTCGGAGCGGGCTGCGCTCGTCGGTGTCTCCGAGGGTGGCCCCATGTGTTCCCTGTTCGCCGCGACCTATCCGCAGCGCACTTCGGCGTTGGTTATGTACGGCTCCTACGCCAAGCGCATCTGGTCCCAGGATTATCCATGGGCGCCGACACCCCAGGAGCGACAGAAGTTCTTCGACGCCATTCAACAGGGATGGGGCGGCGTTGTCGATCTCGCAACCCTGGCGCCCAGCACGGCCGGCGACGAGCGCTTCCGTCGCTGGTTTGCCGCCTACTTGCGCCGTAGTGCCAGTCCCGGCGCGGCGCTCGCGCTTGCACGCATGAACACGCAGGTCGACATCCGGCACATCCTGTCGGTGATCCGCGTGCCTACACTCATTATTCACCGGAAGGGCGACCTCGACATCGACGCCGGCGGCAGCCGGTACATGACTGAGCGCATTCCCGGTGCCAGGTATGTCGAGCTCCCCGGAGCCGATCATCTGCCCTGGGTCGGTGATCAAGACGCCATCTTGGACGAGATCGAGGAGTTTCTCACCGGCGTCCGGCGAGGGCCGGAACCGGACCGGGTGCTGGTGACGGTGCTCTTTGCAGACGTCGTCGGCTCTACCGAGCGCGCGGCCGATCTCGGCGACCGCAGGTGGCGCGACGTTCTGGCGGCTTACTACGACCTGATCGACCGGGAACTCGGCCGGTATCGCGGCCGGAAGATTGACACCGCGGGCGACGGCGTCTTTGCGACCTTTGACGGCCCTGCGCGAGCGATCCGTTGCGCGTGCGGCATTGCCGAGGCCGTCAGGCAGCTTGGAATCGAGGTTCGCGTCGGACTCCATACGGGCGAGATCGAAGTCACGGGGCCACAGGTGGGAGGGATCGCGGTACACATCGGCGCCCGGGTGGCGGCGCACGCTGGCGCCGGTGAGGTAGTGGTGTCGAGCACGGTGAGGGATCTTGTGGCGGGCTCAGGCATCAGGTTCGAGGACCGGGGTGCGCACGCGCTCAAAGGCGTGCCGGGCGAGTGGCACCTGTACACGGCCGGCTGCGCCTAGGAATCGCTTCCATCGCCGTCTAATTCGCAAGAGGACGCTTGTTCACGGGGAGAAGATCATGCTTTCACGCGCCGAACGCGCCTGCCTGGTCATCGCGGATATCTCGGGGTACACGGGCTACCTGACCGGCAGCGAGCTCGAGCACGCGCAGGACGTCCTGGCCGACCTCTTCGAAACCGTGGTTGGCGGGCTGCGGCCCGTGCTGCGGCTGGCGAAACTCGAGGGAGACGCGGCGTTCGTGTATGCGCTTGAGGCAAAGATCGACGGCTCGATGCTCCTCGACACCGTGGAAGGCTGTTACTTCGCCTTCCAGCGCCGTCTTCGAAGCATCCGCCAGGCCACAACGTGTGAGTGCAACGCGTGCGTGTTGATCCCAAACCTGAACTTGAAGTTCGTCATCCACCACGGCGAGTTCGTCCGGCAGCGCATCGCCGGCCGTGAGGAGCTAGCCGGCACGGATGTGATCGTTGTCCACCGGCTGCTGAAGAACTCGGTCGCCGAGAAATTCACGCTCAACGGGTATGCTCTATTCAGCGCGGCGTGTATCGCGGCTATGGGCATCGATGTCGGCGCGCTTGGGATGCGCGAGCATCACGAGAACTACGAGCACATCGGCGACGTGATGATGTACATGCACGATCTGGAGGCGCGGTGGATGCACGAGCGCGAGCACAGGCGCGTCACTGTGGAGCCAGATAACGTCGAGACCAGCTTCGACGTTTCCCTCCCCGCGCCGCCACCCGTGGCCTGGGAGAACCTGACCGATCCTCAAAAACGGGTTCTGTGGCAGGTCGGGACCGATCGTGTCGACCAGACGAACGTCGGCGGCCGCCGGGGCGTTGGAACGACGAACCACTGCGTCCACGGTCACGGGGTGATCGTGGAGGAGATCCTCGACTGGCGTCCGTTTGACTACTACACGATACAGGCGAATGTCCCGGGCTTCGGCCCAATGCGATATACATTCGAATTCACCCCCACGGACCCCGGCACGTCCATGCATATGCGCGTGGAGAAGTTTAGGAACCGGAAGCAGCAGGAGCTCTGGAAAGTCATGCGGGAGCAGTTCGCCTCCCAGATGGGCGCGTGGTTCGCCCGCCTGGTAGAATTGCTCGGGGAGGAGATGGCGTCCCGCGAGCCGGACACGACAGCGATCTCGAAGCACGA
This sequence comes from Armatimonadota bacterium, assembly GCA_052386995.1. Classification (GTDB taxonomy): domain Bacteria; phylum Sysuimicrobiota; class Sysuimicrobiia; order Sysuimicrobiales; family Humicultoraceae; genus JBQTJP01. The sequence goes on along the minus strand of JBQTJP010000052.1, from coordinate 6,846 downwards.
ACTGCACACACACCAGGAGTCGAGCCCCCACCCTGCACCGCCGCATGCCCACTGAGACGATTGCCTGCTGGAACTGCGGGCAGGAAAATCCCGCAACCGCAAAGTTTTGCCCTAATTGCGGAAAGCCGCAGCGGACGCCCTGCCCAGAGTGCGGCGCGCCGCTTGACGAGGGAGCGAAGTTTTGCGCGAACTGTGGTATCCCGGTCGGCGCCGGGGTAAAGGCCAGACTCGACGCCGGACCCGTCCTCACCGCGGAAGCGCGCAAGGTCGTCACGGTGGTCTTCGCCGACCTGGTAAGCTCGACGGGATTGACCGAGCGGCTCGATCCCGAGGAGGCCCGCGAGGTCGTCGGCAAGTTCTATGGCGTAGTCCGGCATGCGGTCGAGCGCACGGGCGGGACAGTCGCGAATCTCCTCGGCGACGCGGTGCTCGCGGTTTTTGGACTGCCGGTCACCCACGAGGACGACCCAGAACGCGCGGTCCGGGCGGGCCTGGACATCCGCGACGCGCTGCCGACGCTCAACGAGCACCTGCACGCGGCGCACGGGGTTCGCCTCGAGACGCGGGTTGGCGTCAACACGGGAGAAGTTGTCGCGGCTTCGGGCTCGACGTTCGACCGCGACTTTCTGATCTCCGATGCGGTCACGACTGCCGCACGCCTTCAGCAGACGGTCTCACCCGGGGTCGTCGTGGTCGGCGAGCGCACCTACCGCCTGACGCGTGATGTCATCGAATACCGCGAATGTCCACCAATGGAGGTCAAGGGGAAGGCGACGCCCGTGCGGGTCTGGGAAGCGGTCGAACCTTTGCCTGAACGGCCGGACGTGCGCCGCATCGCCGCGCCGCTGGTCGGCCGGCATGCGGAGTTGGGCCTGCTGCGCAACCTCTACCAGCGTAGCTGCGATGAGGCGATCGTCCACATGGTCACGGTGCTCGGCCAAGCAGGGGTCGGCAAGAGCCGGCTGCTGAGGGAATTCCTCGCGGAGGTCCGCGATCTCGACCCCCGGCCTCTTGTGCTCCGCGGTCGGAGTGTCGCGTTCGGCGGGCGGATTGGATATCACGCGCTGCTGGACATTCTCCGCACCCAGGCGGGCCTGATGGACACCGACCCCCCTGAGATCGTCCGCGCGAAGCTCACAGAGTGGCTTCGCGAGCGCCTGCCCCAACACGCCGGACTCCTGGGCGGACTGCTCCAAACTTTCGGCGCCGACGCCGTAACGCCGACCGATCCCGGAGAGGCGCGGCGGATGCTTTTCGATACTTGGCAGACCCTGATCGCAGCCCTGGCCGCCGATCGGCCGGTCATTTTGGCTTTGGAGGATATCCATTGGGCGGACGACGGGGTCCTTGACCTCGTGGAGTGGGTTGCGGAGAGCATCGAATCCGCCCCACTCTTCCTCATCTGTCTGGGACGCCCGGAACTGCGCGAGCGCCGCGCCACGTGGGGAGGCGGGGGGCGCAACGCCACGACGATGGATTTGAAGCCACTGCGGGCACGCGAAGCGGAAGACCTGGTGGCACACCTCAGCAGTCAAGGCCTTACGTCCGAACTGCAGCAGACGATCGCGCACCGGGCGGGCGGAAACCCTCTGTTCGTGGAGGAACTGGTCCGCATGTTGATGGAAGGAAGCGGGCCCGGCGCCGCCATCCCGGACACGGTTCAAGCGGTGCTGACCGCACGCATCGACCGGTTGCCGCCGCAGGAGCGCCGAGTGCTACAGGCGGCCTCGGTGCTGGATCGCAAGTTCTGGCCATCGGCAGTGGCGCCCCTGGCGGGCCTGTTCGAGGAAGAAACCATCAAGGCGATCGAAGATCTGATCAAGAAAGAGCTGGTTGTTGCGCGCCCTCAGTCTTCAATCGCGGGAGAGCGCGAGTACGCGTTCCGGCATATCTTGACGCGTGATGTCGCCTACGGCATGCTCCCCCGTTCGCAACGCCAGCGAGCCCACGGCGAAGCCGGGCGCTGGCTGGAGACACGCCTGGGCGAACGCGTGGAGGAGGCCGTGGAAATCGTCGCGGAACACTTCCGCATGGCCGGGGACGATGCGCGGGCTGCTCCCTACCTGCAGCGGGCCGGCAACAAGGCCCGGCGTCAATATGACAACGACAATGCCCTTCGCCTCTTTGATCAGGCGCTGGAAGCCGCAGCGAGGGCCGGCGCGCCGAAGAGTGACATCGCGCGCATCCGCGGTGATCGCGGGGAGGTCCATCAGCTGCGGGGCGCCTACAAGGCGGCACTTGATGACTTCGAACAGGGGCTCGCCGCGGCACGGGATGGGAACGATCGAGCCCTTGAAGCGGTGCTGGAGAACCGCGTCGGCCTCATCCACCACCGAGAGCTGCGGCTCGATCAAGCTGAGGCCCACTTCCGGCGCGCCGCTGCGCTGGCCCGCGAGGCAGAAAACCGGCTGACCCTGGGGCTGTCACTGGTGGATCTGGCCAATGTCGCCTGGGACCGGGGTCGACTGGGACCGGACGATACCACACTCGTCGAGGGAATTGGCTTTCTGCGCGAAACGGGCGACAAATCGAGCCTGGCCCGCGGTCTGAACCTGATGTGCATGGCGAAGTATGCCGCCGGCTATCGGCAGGCAGCAATCGTCGCTGCGCAGGAAGGGCTGGCCGCCGCCCGCGAGGCCGGGGACAAATCACGGCAAGCGACAAGCCTCTCGTACCTCAGCGTGATCAATTCCTTTTGGGGCAACTACGAGGACGCGATCCGTGATGGCGAAGCGGCCATCGCGCTGGCGAAAGAGATTGACGACAAGCGGCGCCTGGCCTTCACCCTGTCGTTTGTGGCCCACGCGCGCGGCTCGCTCGGCGAGTGGGGCGAAGCCCTCGGCCAGTTGGAGAGCAGCCTTCCGTTGGTGGCGGAGTACGCGAAGGTCCACCTCCCGTTTCCATCGTTGTATCTCGCGGAAATCTACTACGAGATCGGCGATGTCGAGCGGGCACGGACGATGCTCGCCCCCGTGGCGAAGATCGAGGCCGTCAACCCCTCGTGGCAGATGGTGAAGCTTGCCGTCGACATGATCCTCACCCTACACGATCACGATACCGGCGCCCTCGAGCGGGCGCTGGAGGAGATCGGACGGCTCCCCTGGGAGGTCTTCGTCCCTGACGACGGCGAGATGGTCCTGCCCATGGGGGAGGTCCTGCTAGAAACGGGACGCATCGAGGAGCTGCGGCAGTTCTTGCGCGATCGCCGTCCTGTCGTTGAACGCTGGGGTGCGCCCCCGCATCTGGCAGCATTGGAGATCTTCGAGGGGCATCTTGCGCTCAGGGACGGAAACTCCGAGCAGGCGCTCGTCCACATCGACAAGGCAGTGCAGTTGGGCCGGTCTGTAGGAGACGTCTTCACCATCCGGCGCGCGCTCGAGCTGCGACTTCACATTACCGGAAGCCGGGAAGACCACGAGCCACTGCGTGCGCTGCTGTCGCGCCTCGCAGCCTCGCTGCCCGACGACCTGCGGGCAACATTCCTCGCCAGCCCTCGCGCCGCGGTGCTGCGCGAATAGGAGGGAGCGATGATCAGCGTCAAAGATGCCGTGCTCTATCACTTCGAGTACACCTTCGAAAAGGAAGCCTGGCAGCCGTCGCTGGCGATGTCGATTGACGGGGTCACCGCGGCGCAGGCCGCGTGGAAGCCCGGGCCCCAGCGCAATTCAATCTGGCAGATAGCCCGCCACATCACCCGCTGGAAGCGGGCCGTCTACGACGACTGGAACGGCAAGAAGCCCGACTACGCCGAGGTCGAGCGCGGCGACTGGCAGGAGGTCTCCGGCGACGACGCCGCATGGCAGGCGGATGTGCGTGCGCTCAAGGACATCACGGAGCGCTTCGTATCCTGGGTGCAGGCCAAAACTGACGACGCGGTGGCGAGACCAGTCGAAGGCGATGACCTGGCCCTGGGCCTCCGCCTGATGCGGATGGCAACGCACGACATCTATCACGCCGGGCAGATCCGGTATCTCCGCGCGCTGCAGGGAGCCTGATCCTCATCCCATCAGAATCATAGTCGTTCCGGCCAGCGCCAGCGCCGTCCCGAGCACCAGCCAGGCGGTAATCGGCTCCTGCCCGCGTAGCAAGAGCGGGCTGACGATGAACACGACGAGCACCTGCAGATTGTAGAGCACCGAGACGATCGCGACCGGCGCGCGACCCAGCGCGACGAACAGCAACAGGATGGCAATCGTATTGAAGGCGGCACTGCCCAATAGATCGGGGCGGCGCAGCGCCGGTCCCCTGGGCCATCGCGCCGATGCGCGAAAGCGCGACCACAGCAGGTGACCGGTAAGCGCCGCACATGCGCCGACGGCCGCACCCAGCACCGGCGCCGGGGTGAGGACCAGCGCCCCGCGCCGGACGGTATCACCCACGGCAAAACCCGCGCCGCCAGCCAGCGCCAGCAGAAGTCCGGATCCGGTCGACCTGCTCCCGCCGGATGGCGCTCCGCGGCCGCGCGACCATACGCAGATCCAGAGAGCGATCGTGATCACCGTGAGGCCAACCAGCTGCCAGGGCCGCGGCAATTCCTTCAGGAACACGAGCCCGAACAGCAGCGTGAAGGCGACGGCGCTGAGGCGGATCGTGGTCGAGAGCGGTGCGCCCAGCACTTCGATGCTGACGTAGGTAAGGTTCCTGCCGACCAGCGTCCCCGCCAGGCCTCCGAGGACAAAGAGCGGGATGGACGCCGGGTGGATCGGCGGGAAACCGCTCCGTGCCGCCGCAACCGCCGCGATCGTGGAGAAGACGACGACGTTGGTGGTGATGCTGACCAGGACACCCGATTCGGGCGGAATAGCATCCATGAACCGTCGGGCGAGCACCGTGCTGATCCCGAACGCCACGGCCGACCCGATGGCGGCGGCTTCCCCGATCATCGCGGGCGTGCCGCTGCGCGCCCACCACCTCTGCATGCCGAGCGCTTTCCGGCCGATAGCAATGGTGACAGGACGAGTTCGGCCGGAGGGATGGCATGCGCCGGGATCTGAACGCGTCCAGCCTGCGCGCCGACGCAACGGCGGCCGGGCTGACGATGCTCGAGTTGATGGTGGCCCTTTCCCTGGTAGCCCTCGCGGCCACCGGGCTGTTCGGGGTGGCGCGCATGACGGGCCGCAACGTTCAGATTACCGAGAGTCGACTCGAGGCGCAGCAGGGCGCCCGCAGAGCGCTCGAGCGGGTCATCGAGGAACTGCGGTGGGCGGAGGCCGTGATTCCCAACGCGGGATGCGCGCCGGCGGGACTCTGCGTCGACCGTGTCACCGTGCGCGTCCCCGCGGGCAATCCGTACCGGCGGGATGAAGGCTACGACGTCGTCTTCCAGCACAACCTCCGACAGCGCGAGATCGAACGTCGGGTGGGCCGGGGCACGAACAACCTGGCCTCCGCCGTCGAGCGCGTTGAGTTGACCTATCTTGATGCCGCGGGTGAGCCCGCCGCCGCGCCGGAGGCGGTGGCGCGGATCAGGATCAGGCTGGTGGTCAGGCCGCGCGATGGAGCCGAAGCGGACGTCACGAGCGAGGTGGCAATGCGCAACCGGCGAATCGTCCGGCCGCCGACCCCCGCGCCCACGCCGGTCTGGAGACCGTCCCCGCGCGGAATCGGGGAGCCGCTTCCCCCGGACCGCATCAGGCCGCCCCGAGTCCCCCCTGGACGGCCCGAGCCGCGGTAGCGGCGGGGGGCTTTGAACGTGGGCGATCAGACCTCGAACTCCTGATACGAGCTCTCGCACGGCGGGCCGGACGCTGCCTGCATGCGGCCGTCGTGCAGGTCCATGACGACGGACACGACGGTTTCGTACGACTCCGACGCGGGCAACGCGGGGTTCGGATGCCGGCAGATCGAATCGGGGCGCCCGTCGTGGTCCCGCAGGATCTCCCGAAGCGTCCAATCGCTGATGGGCCCGCGGGCGGCGGCGTCGGCCAGGCGGCGCTCCATCCGCGCGCAGCGATGATACGTCGAGCGCTTCTCTTCGACGATGGGCTGCCAGATGCCGAGGCGGTCGGGCTCCAGAAAGTGGTTGGCATGCGCGAGCGTTCCGGCGACCGGGGCGTGTGCGCAGAACGCCGCCGGCGCGGTCTCGATGTCGACCGCCGCGCCGGACCCACTAGGTCCCGCGTGCCCAATGAGGAAGTTTGCCGAACACGACCGGTCGCCGCGCGTAACCGCATCCACCGCGCCATCGAGCGTGGTGCTGCACAGCACATCCCAGGTGCGCAGGTGAAACGGACGGCCCAGCCGTGACCAGTCGTCCTCGTTGGAAAGCAGCCCGTTCACGACGAGGCCCACTCCGGCGCTGTTCAGGCCGATTTTTCCCCCCGCGATCCCCGCCTCGGTGAAGCAGAGCACCCGCAATCCGTCCGGGCGCGTCACGTGCAGCAGCAGGCCGGCTACATCGGGAATCCAGTCCCAGTTCTGTCCGATCCAGAGGTGGCCGTCGACCGACGCAGCCGGCAGGACCGCGAACGCCGTGCAGTCGCCTGCCGGCGCGGGCACGCCGCCGAGATCGGCCTGGCCGATGCGCGAAAATTCCGCGTAGAGCAGTTCGAAGCGCAGATTGAGCGCCGCGATCTCCAGCAGCGGACGTCGGGCGCCGGTGGCGATGCCTTCAACCATGGCGGCAAACTCCGATCTCTGCGCCCGCACCTCCGGCCAGTAACGTTCGGCGCGGCGAAGCACCTCGTCGCGATCCAGGAGCGCCTCTTCCGCGAATCGCCCAAAGTACACCTGCAGATTGTGCGCGATCATGGCGGCGGCGGTCTGCCCATGCCCTACGCCGATCGCGTACGCATCGCCGGCCAGGCGCAGAAGCGGAAGGTCACGCATCGACGCGCCCGCCCACCG